>JAUCDU010000128.1:0-7458 GCA_034674825.1 Giesbergeria sp. | reverse complement strand
CGTCAGGCCCAGACGGGTCTCAAGATCCTTCATGTGGCGGCTGACGGTGCTGGTGCCGATGTTGAGTTCCAGCTCGGCAGCCGAGAGCCCGCCGCACTCGACCACGCTCTTGAAGACCTGCAGCAAGCGCAGGTCCATATCGGCCAATTGCCCCAGCACAGGGCGGGGCCGGGGTGACGCCATAGTTTGCGGCGGCTTTACTTGCATAAACCCTCAAGTAAACAGTGATGTTTGTTGATTCAAGAGATTAACAGCAAGGGCAACAATGGCCCACCGCTTTCGTCCTTTTTGGAGACCGCCATGAGTTTTGTGTCTATCGATTCAACCCAAGCAGCCGCCCCGCGCATGGACGCCGCCTGGCTCGACGCGCACTGGATGCCGTTTACCGGCAACCGCAATTTCAAGGCCGCGCCGCGCATGGTCGCCAGCGCCAGCGGCGCCTACTACACCGACACCGAGGGTCGCAAGATTTTTGACGGCCTCTCTGGCCTGTGGTGTACGGGCCTGGGCCACGGGCGGCGCGAGATCGCCGAGGCCGTGGGCAAGGCGGCGCTGAACCTCGACTACGCGCCTGCGTTCCAGTTCGGTCACCCGGCAGCATTCGCCCTGGCCAACAAGATCAAGGAACTCACGCCTGCGGGCCTGGACTATGTGTTCTTCACCGGCTCGGGCTCGGAAGCGGCCGATACCTCACTCAAGATGGCCCGCGCCTACTGGCGCGCCAAAGGGCAAGCCAGCAAGACGCGGCTCATCGGCCGGGAAAAGGGCTACCACGGCGTGAACTTTGGCGGCATCTCGGTCGGCGGCATCGGCGGCAACCGCAAGACCTTTGGTCAGGGCATTGAAGCCGACCACCTGCCCCACACCCAGCCGCCCGCCGGCAGCTTCCAGAAGGGCATGGCCGACGAAGGCGGTCGGGCGCTCGCGGACAAGCTGCTTGACGTGATTGCCCTGCACGACGCGAGCAACATTGCCGCGGTGATCGTCGAGCCGTTCTCGGGCTCGGCCGGCGTGGTCGTTCCGCCCAAGGGCTATCTGCAGCGTTTGCGCGAGATCTGCACGCAAAACAACATCTTGCTGATCTTTGACGAGGTCATCACGGCGTTTGGCCGCTGCGGTGCCTGGACCGGGTCCGAGGCCTTTGGCGTCACGCCCGACATCCTGAACTTTGCCAAGCAGGTCACCAACGGCGCCCAGCCGCTCGGCGGCGTGGTGGCCAGCAAGGACATCTACGACACCTTCATGGCGCAGGGTGGCCCTGAGTACCTGGTGGAATTCCCCCACGGCTACACCTACTCGGCGCACCCGGTGGCCTGCGCCGCTGGCATTGCCGCCCTGGACATTCTGCAAAAAGAAGACATGCCGGGCCGTGTGCAGGCCTTGCTGCCGCACTTCGAGCAGGCGGTGCACAGCCTCAAAGGCGCCAAGCATGTGGCGGATATCCGCAACTGTGGCTTGTCGGCCGGGTTCACCATTGCCTCCTTGCCGGGAGAGCCGGCGCGCCGCCCGTACGAGATTGCCATGGCCTGCTGGAAAAAAGGCTTCTACGTGCGCTACGGCGGCGACACGATTCAGCTGGCGCCGCCATTCATCAGCGAGAAGGCTGAGATTGAGCGGCTCGTGAATGCCTTGGGCGACGCGCTCGCTGAAACGGCTTGAGCCTCTGTGGTAAGCGCTGCATAGCTATCATTTGCATAGCTTCTGGCGCTTTTCCAATAAGCGCTGGAGCCTGTTTTTCCTTGGATTTTGGCGAGCTCGCAGACACCCCTGGCCCGAAGCAGTTGCAGTCTTGCTGGAACACTGCAGATTGCCCAAAGCGCAGGTAAAAGTGCTTTGCTTCTGGTGCGCCCTTGGTGCGAGCGACGCGGAAAATCCGAAGCCTACAATTGACTGGCGCTCATGCGAGCGGCTGCGTCAAGCCTGTGACGGACCCCGGCGCGCTGCTGCCCGCAACCGCTGGAGTCCCTATGGCTGAAACCCCGAAAATCCCGCCCGTCGACAAAGGCGTTCTGCTGCGCAACGCAGCGCTCGAATACCACGAGTTTCCCAAGCCCGGCAAGATCGCCATCGCCGCGACCAAGCAGCTGGTCAACCAGCTTGACCTGTCGCTGGCCTACTCGCCCGGCGTGGCCGCACCTTGCGAGGAAATCGTCAAGGACCCGGCAGCGGCGTTTCGCTACACCAGCCGTGGCAACCTCGTCGGCGTAGTGACCAACGGCACGGCCGTCCTGGGCCTGGGCGACATCGGGCCGCTTGCCAGCAAGCCGGTGATGGAGGGCAAGGCGGTCTTGTTCAAGAAGTTCTCGGGCATTGACGTCTTCGATATCGAGATCAACGAGAAGGACCCGGAGAAGCTCGTCGAAATCATTGCCGCGCTAGAGCCCACCTTTGGCGGCATCAACCTCGAAGACATCAAGGCGCCCGACTGCTTCTACGTCGAGCGCAAGCTGCGCGAGCGGATGAACATTCCGGTGTTCCACGACGACCAGCACGGCACGGCGATTGTCGTCGGCGCGGCCATGATGAATGGCCTCAAGGTCGCAGGTAAGCGACCTGAAGATGTCAAGCTGGTGGCCTCCGGCGCCGGCGCAGCCGCGCTGGCTTGCCTCGGCCTGCTGGTCAAGCTGGGCGTGCGGCGCGAGAACATCTGGGTCACCGACCTGGCCGGCGTGGTCTACGAAGGCCGCACCGAGCTGATGGACGAAAACAAGCGCCAATACGCGCAGCCGACGGATTTGCGCACGCTCAGCCAGGTGATTGCCGGCGCCGACGTGTTTCTGGGTTTGTCGGCCGGCGGTGTGCTCAAGCAGGACATGGTGCGCGCCATGGCGCCGCGCCCACTCGTCTTTGCGCTGGCCAATCCGAATCCGGAGATATCCCCCGAAGATGTGAAAGCGGTGCGGGGCGACGCCATCATCGCTACCGGTCGCACCGATTACCCCAACCAGGTCAACAACGTCCTGTGCTTTCCCTACATCTTCCGCGGCGCACTCGATTCTGGCGCCACCACCATCACGACGGAGATGGAAATCGCCGCCGTGCACGCCATCGTCGAGCTGGCGCAGGCCGAGCAGAGTGAAGTGGTGGCCGCAGCGTACGTGGGCGAGCCGCTCGCCTTCGGCCCCGAGTACCTGATCCCCAAACCGTTTGATCCGCGTCTGATGATGAAGATCGCGCCGGCCGTGGCGCAAGCGGCGGCAGACAGCGGCGTGGCGCTTCGGCCCATCGCCGACATGGACGCCTACCGCGCCCACTTGCAGACCTTCGTGTACGCCTCGGGCACGACGATGAAGCCGATCTTTGCCTTGGCCAAAGGCGCCAGCGCCAAGCGCGTGGCGTATTCGGAAGGCGAAGAAGAGCGGGTGCTGCGTGCGGCGCAAATCGTGGTGGACGAGCACCTCGCACGCCCCACCCTTATCGGGCGCCCGGCGATCATTGCCCAGCGCATTGAAAAGTTCGGCTTGCGCCTGTCGCAAGGGCGTGACTACGATGTCGTCAACGTCGAGGAAGACGATCGGTACCACGACTTCTGGCAAAGCTACCACCGCATGACCGAGCGCAAGGGTGTGACGGTACCGATTGCCAAGATCGAAATGCGGCGCCGCCTGACGCTGATTGGCAGCATGCTGCTGAAAAAGGGCGAAGTCGATGGCCTCATCTGCGGTACCTGGGGCCACACAGCCCACCATCTGAACTATGTCGATCAGGTGATTGGCAAGCGCGAGGGCGTGTCAACCTACGCCTGCATGAACGGACTGCTGCTCCCCGACCGCCAGGTTTTCCTGGTGGACACGCACGTCAACTACGACCCCACTGCAGAACAGCTGGCCGAGATCTCCAAGATGGCGGCAGAAGAGATGCTGCGTTTTGGTATCAAACCCAAGGCGGCGTTGCTCTCGCACTCCAACTTTGGCAACAGCACCCAGCCCAGTGCCATCAAGATGCGTGACACCTTGGCACTGCTGCGGGTTCAGGCGCCTTGGCTGGAAGTGGATGGCGAAATGCACGGCGACGTGGCTTTGAGCGGCGCCAGCCGCGTGGCGCTGATGCCCCACAGCACGCTCGTTGGCGATGCCAACCTGCTGATTCTGCCCAACATCGACGCGGCCAACATTTCCTACAACCTGCTCAAGACCGCTGCGGGCGGGAATATTGCGATCGGCCCGGTGCTGCTGGGCGCCGCGCAGCCGGTGCATATCCTCACCGCCAGCGCCACCGTGCGCCGGATTGTCAACATGACGGCTTTGGCCGTTGTGGACGCCAACGTTCAGCGCTGAAAAGAGGCGGCCCTACTAGCAGCAGGGCGTCCGATCTGCAAGCCCTCAGCATTTGCCCATATTTTGAGCAAATGCTTGCATTCGTTTGGGGATTCCGTCACACTAGCGCCTTGAAATTCCGGGTAAACCCGTAGTTTCTGAAAGGTGTGGTGTTGATGTTTGCTGCCGCTGTAACCTGGACGCGCAAAGCGGGGTTTTCTGTTGTTCTGGGTGCCACACTCGTATTGGCGTCGCTGAGCGTTCAGGCAAGGGGTGTCGCAGTTGATGGTGCCTTGGGCACGGTCACCTTGGCCGAAATGCCGTTGCAGGGACGCCAGACGCATGCGCTGATCTTGGCGGGCGGGCCTTTCCCGTACGGCAAGGACGGCATCACCTTTGGCAATCGCGAGCGCTTGTTGCCTGCGTCAAAGCGCGGTTTTTACCGCGAATACACCGTCAGAACCCCCGGCGCTCGCAATCGCGGCGCACGGCGCATTGTGTGTGGCGGGCCGCCGCGAATTCCCGAGGCCTGTTACTACACCAGCGACCACTACGCCAGTTTTCGCCGAATTGTGGATTGACCCATGGACGTACGAACTTCGCGCGCCTGCAGTGGATCCAACGACCGATTTTTGGACTTGATAGAAAGAGAAGCGAAGATGGACACGCCACTTCGTAAAGATCAGGATGTTCCCTTGCGCGGTATTCGCGCCAACATCGTGCAATCCATTCGCGCGTTTCGCGTGCCTGAATTGCAGGATGCGGCCACCGCCCTCGGACACCATTTTCTTTACGCCAACCTCGCCCACGCACAATCCAAGCAGGATGTGCTGGATCTGATTGCCCAGCAGTTCACGCTACCGTCGCATTTCGGCAAGAACTTCGATGCTCTGTCCGATTGTCTGACCGATCCGCTGCACAAGTCTGGGCCGCAACCGGGGTTCATCCTGGTGCTCGAGCAGATCCCGGCAACGGCCAAGTTTGACAAGGAGGCGCGCGAGCAGCTGCTGGACGTGTTCCGCGATGCCGCCGATTTCTGGAGCGAACGCAAAATCCCGTTCCGCTGCTTCTATTCTTTTCTGTAGCCCGTTCTGCGACCATCAGCCAGGCGGAACGGGCGAGTGAGGCTAGCGAAGCACCCATGGCAGTGCAAGGCATTGAGGTGCCCATCGAAGAGGGGCACGAAAAGTTGCCGACCGACAAGTTGGTCGACATCTCTCCATTGGCGCTGCGCATGAGCAGCCCCTTCAATTCGGGCTACTGGCTCAGCGCCGCCTGAGCGGCAAAGCCCTTTGTCCGCCGGCCTGCAATGCAGCGCCGGCGATTTTCTTTCCGCAGTTCACGGGCGCAGCATGGCCAAAGAGAAAACGGTTTTTGTCTGTGCGGAATGCGGCGGCACCAGCCCCCGGTGGCTGGGCAAGTGTCCGCAGTGCGCGGCCTGGAACACGCTGGCCGAAACGGTCGCGGAACCGCAGGGCGCGCGCAACCGCTACGGCCCCGCCTCACGTGCAGCCTTGCACGCGGCGCAGCCCGTAGTGCCCCTGTCTGCCATCGAGGCCAGTGATTTCGAGCGCACGCCAACCGGGCTCGATGAACTCGATCGTGTGCTCGGTGGCGGCATGGTCGAAGGCGCTGTGGTGCTGATTGGCGGCGACCCGGGCATCGGTAAATCGACGCTGCTGCTGCAGGCGCTGGATGCGCTGCAGCGCACCGGCCTTTCCACCTTGTACGTCACCGGCGAAGAAAGCGGCGCGCAGGTGGCACTGCGTTCGCGCCGTCTCGGGCTGGAGCAGAGCATGGTGCAGGTGCTCGCCGAGACGCAGCTCGAGAAGATTTTGGCCACGATCGAGCAGACGCAGCCGGCGATCGCCGTGATCGATTCGATTCAGACCGTGTATTCGGACGAGCTGAGTTCCGCGCCGGGCTCGGTGGCGCAGGTGCGCGAGTGCGCGGCGCACCTCACGCGTACCGCCAAGGCCACCGGTGTGGCCATCGTCCTGGTTGGCCACGTGACCAAGGAAGGCGCCCTGGCGGGCCCGAGGGTGCTCGAGCACATGGTCGATACCGTGCTGTATTTTGAGGGCGACACGCATTCGAGTTTTCGCCTGGTGCGTGCCATCAAGAACCGGTTTGGCGCGGTCAACGAGATCGGTGTTTTTGCCATGACCGAGCGCGGCCTCAAAGGCGTCGCCAACCCCAGCGCCATCTTTCTCAGCCAGCACAGCGAACCGGTGCCGGGCAGTTGCGTGCTGGTCACGCTGGAAGGCACTAGGCCGCTGTTGGTGGAGATCCAGGCACTGGTCGATGGCGGCGGACCCAGTCCGCGCCGCCTGTCCGTAGGGCTGGATCGCGACCGGCTGGCCATGCTGTTGGCGGTTTTGCACCGGCACGCCGGTGTGGCCTGCGCGGACCAGGACGTCTTTGTCAATGCTGTCGGGGGCGTGCGCATCAGCGAACCTGCCGCAGATCTGGCCGTCATGCTGGCCATTTCGTCCAGTCTGCGGGCGCGAGCCATGCCCAAAGGTTTTCTGGCGTTTGGCGAAGTGGGGCTGGCCGGCGAGGTGCGTCCAGCGCCTCGGGGCCAGGAGCGCCTGCGTGAAGCGGCAAAACTTGGCTTTTCCGTGGCCATCGTGCCCAAGGCCAACGCGCCGAAGAAGCCCATCGAAGGCCTGACCATCCACCCAGTTGAGCGCATTGAAGAGGCGATGGACGTCGTGCGGCAATTGCAATAGCCGCAAGCGGTGTGGGTTGCCTTCGCTTCAACGGTAAGCACCTGCGACAAGCTGCCTCTCTGACGGCGCCTTAAAATCCCCTGATTCGAGAACCTTGCATTTTCAAAGGACCCCCATGAGCCCCGTAGTTCCCTCTATGGCCGACCGAGACGGCAAGATCTGGATGGACGGCCAGATGGTCGATTGGCGCGATGCCAAGATTCACGTGCTGACGCACACGCTGCACTATGGTTGCGGTGCCTTTGAAGGCCTGCGCGCCTACAAAACGGCGGAGGGTACGGCGATTTTCCGTCTTGAAGAACACACCGATCGATTGTTCAACAGCGCCAAAATCTTGCGCATGAAAATTCCGTTCACCAAAGAAGCAGTGAACGAGGCGCAAAAGGCGGTGGTGCGGGAAAACAAGCTTGAATCGGGCTACCTGCGGCCACTGACCTGGATCGGTTCGCAAAAGCTGGGCGTTTCGCCCA
>JAUCDU010000127.1:0-7510 GCA_034674825.1 Giesbergeria sp. | reverse complement strand
AGGCGGCGACGTTGCCGTTGGCTGGCAGGCGCAGGCGGATGGACGAGCGCGTGGGCTCAACCACCGTGACGGCCAGCGCCGGACGTGGCTTGCTCGCCTCGCCTTCCTTGGCATCGTCCGCGGCGCGCGAAGGCGGGGCAGCGAACAAGGCGAAGGCGGCGGCCAGCACACACAGCGTGGCGATAGCGGCAAGGGAGAGGGTCAGTTTTCTGCGCTGCATGGAAGAGAGGTTCCTGCGGTCAATGAACAAGGAAAGGAATTAGCTGGCGGACTGCGAAACGGAGGCGATCTGCTGCCCATCCCAGCCGCCGCCGACGGCGCGGTAAAGCGCAATCCAGGCGGCCATGCGCTCTTGCCGCAGGGCGACCAGCGCGGTTTCGGCGGCGAGCAGGGTGCGGCGCGCGTCTTCCAGTTCCACCAGGCTCGCCAGGCCGGCGCGCCAGCGCGCCTCGGTAGCTTCGAACGAGCGGCGGTAGCCGGCGGCGGCTTGTCTTGCGTCGGCGCTGCGGGTGTCGGTGCTGGCAAGCTGAACCAGCGCCTGCTCCACCTCACTGACCGCCCTGCGCACCTGGGCGCGGTAGATCTGCACCGCGGCGTCGTAGCGCGCCACCGCAGCGTCCACCTGCGCGGCGCGGCGTCCGGCGTCAAAGAGGGGCAGGCTGAGCGCCACCGGGCCTATGGACCAGGTGTTGCTGCTGACGCTCGCGCCGCCGGTGCGCAGCCAGCCGCGCCCGATCGAGCCGGTCAGGCTCAGGCGCGGGTAGCGGTCTGCGCGTGCTGCCCCTACCTCGGCGCTGGCGGCGGCGACTTCGCGCTCGGCGGCGTACACGTCGGGGCGCTGCGCCAACGCCTCTGCTGGCACCTCGCCAATGGCAAACAGAGCCTCTGGCGTGACCACCGGCGCAGCAGTGGCAAGCCGGGTACGCAGCGCGGACTCGTCCATGGCCGTGAGCGCCACCAGCGTTTTGAGCTTGATGTCGCACTGCATGCGCTGGCGCTCGGTGCGCACCTTGGCGTCGGAATAGCTGGCGTTGGCAAGCGCCGCCGTGGCAGGTGCCGTGAAGCCAGCCATTTCGCTCGCTTGCGCCAGCCGCGCCGTCTCGCCGCGCGATTGCGTATCGGCCTGCGCCACCGCCAACTGCTGCGCGCAACTGCGCCAGCCGGTGAGCTGCAGCGCCACCTCGGCCGCCACCGACACGCGCGCTTCGTGCCACTGAGCGCCGGCGCCGGCCAGGCGTTCGCGGGCCGCATCGCCGGTGGCCGCGTTGCCGCCAAACAGGTCGATTTCCCAGCCCGCTTGCACTCCCGCCTGCGCCGTGCTCGCCAGCGCGCCCACCTGTTGGTTGAAACCGCGGCTGGCGCTGGCTTGCCCGTCGAGCCCAGGCAGCAAGGCCGAGCGTGCTGCCACTTGGGCAGCGCGCGCCTGTGCCAGGCGGGCGCGGGCCTGCGCGATGTCCGGGCTGGCGCCTTGGGCCGCCGCAATCAATTCGACCAGCAGCGGGTCACCTTGGCGCTCCCACCAGCGCGCCAGGTCGGCCACGCTTGCGTGGTGCGGCAGGGGCGCATGCCAGCGGGCGGGCGTGGGGGCGTCAACCTGGGCAGCGGGGCGGTGCACCGCGCACGCGGCGAGTGCTAGCGGCAACATGAGCGCCAGCGTGCGACGCGACGCGTGAGCAAACGCGCAGCGGGTAAACGGGATAGTCATAGGGGGGAAGCACACATGTCACGGGCCGGTTGCGCGAGCGGTGCGAAGCGCTTTTGGCGCTCCAGCAGACGCGTCGACAACCCAAAGGGGCGTAGTTTTAGCAAAAAACCAACGAGAGCGTCGCTTTTTGTGCCCGATAGCGCGAAACATTGCATGCGGGCGTTGCTGTCACCTGACAGACGATCGCCTGCGCCGCGCACTCCTGACGCGGGCCCGAGGCCCGTGCCAGTCAGCTTTGCGTGCACATGGCCGTGTAGCGGCGCTGCATTTCCTGGGTCGAAACGGCCTCGATTTCGTGGCCGATCAGCCAGCGGTGGCCAAAGGGGTCGAGCACCACGCCTGCGCGTTCGCCGTAGAACTGGTCTTGCGCGGCACGCTCAAGCGTCGCGCCAAGCGACACAGCTTGCGCGAGGACTGCGTCCGCGTTGTCTACGTGCAGGTGCATTCGATGCGACTGAGCGCCCGTTGCAGGAGGGCACAGCACGCCGAAGTCGGGGAACGCTTCGCTGAACATCACCGTGGTGCTGCCGAAATCGAGCTCCATATGGCCGACGCGGCCTCCCGGCTCCACCAGGCGGAACCGCTCGACAGCACCAAAGGCGTCGCGATAGAAGTCCGCTGCAGCGGCAGCGTCGGATACGCACAGGTAGGAGAACGCGTCTTTGATCGTCATGGCGATGTCCAATCGGGGGGTGAGATAAAGAAGCCGTGCAGCGTACTGCGCGCTCATACCTGTGTCTTGAAGATTTTTGACGTCAGGCGCCCCGACTCGTGGCACCGGCCGGCAGGTGCAACCATGTTGCGTCTGGTGCGCTGCGGTACCTGTCGGGCGTGACACCGGCCATTTCGGTGAATTCGCGCGTCATGTGCGCCTGGTCGCTGTAGCCGTTGTCGAGTGCAATTTCCCACAGTGGCGCCGTGTGGCTGCGAAGGGCGCGCGCTGTCGCTTGCAGCCGCAGAGTGCGCAGGTACCCCTTGGGATCAAGCCCCACCGCCTCGCGAAAACGAACAATGAACTGGCGGTGGCTCAGGCCGCTCAACTGCACAGCATCGCGAATGCGGCTGAGTGCGGGCATCTGTGCAATGGCGGCACGAACGCCAGAAAGTACGGGGCACGCGTGTGGCAACCGAGCCAGCAGCGCGGCCTCCAGGAGGCCCAGCCGCTGCTCGCCGCTGTGCGCCAGCAGCATGCGCTCGCGCAGTTCGTCGCAGCGCCCGCCCCACGCGGCGGCGAGCGCGGTGTGGGCGCCAGCCAGTTCGTGTGCGCAAACGCCCAACAAGGCCTGCGCAGCACCCGGTTTGAGCACGGCGCCGACGGAGCAGGAAAGTGTCGACGAATCACGAACGTAAAAACGCTTGCGCGCGCCAGAGACCATCGCGCCTTCAAAGCGCTGCGGCGTGGCACTGTTGGCGTCGGAAATCCAGAGCGGCTGTTCGCTCAGCCGGATGGCCAAGTGCGTGGCGCCACTGGGCAACATATATTCACGACGGACCGCCGCGCCAGCGGGATACTGTGCGCCGGGAGCGCCACTGGCCCACACCAAAGCGACGAATGGGCGCAGCGCAGCCACTGGCAAGCGCGTCACAGCAGGTGGGCCGCAACGCTTGCCAAGCGTGCTCAAGTGGGGAAGACGGCGTTCCATAAACTCAACACCGCCTGGCGTTCGGCAGCCACGCTGTCAGGCGGTACCAGGGTGGGCTCCTCATTCAAGCGCGCGCGGTGCTGTATCTGGCGCAGCCGCCGGTAGGCGGCGCCGGCGGCTGTGCCGACACCCGCAGGCAGGAGCCCTGCGTCTTCCGCGCGCTGCAGCAAACCGATGTTGCCCTTGTTTTCCACCAGCACCGGGTGCGTGCGCGATTGCGACAGCACCAGATACTGCATGGCAAACTCCACATCGACCATGCCACACGGGCTGTGCTTCACGTCGAAACTGCCCTCGGGCACGGTGTGGGCCGCGTGCACGCGCTCACGCATGGTGATGACCTCCTGCGCCAGAGCGACCGGGTCGCGCTCGGCGGTGATCACAGCCGTACGTACCGCGTCAAAGCGGCGCTCCAGATCGGGGGTGCCGAGCACGAAGCGCGCCCGTGTCATGGCCTGGTGCTCCCAGGTCCAGGCGGTATTGCTGCCGCGCCGCTCCTGGTAATTGGCAAACGCTTCGAAGTTGGACACGAGCAGCCCCGAATTGCCATTCGGGCGCAGCGCGGTGTCGATTTCAAACAGATCGCCTTCGCCGGTTTTGACGGTCAACCAGTTGATGAGCTTGCGCACGAAGGCGGTGTAGATCTCGGGGGCGTTGTCGTCCTCGTCGTCGAAGACGAACACGATGTCCAGGTCGCTGCCGTAACCCAGCTCCTTGCCGCCCAGCTTGCCGTAGCCAATGATGCCGAACTGTGGCTCCTCGCGGTGGCGGTTGCGCAGCCGCTCCCAGCACCAGCGCGCGGTCAGGCGCAGCATGCTGTCGGCCAAGGCGCTCAGGTCGTCGGCCACCTGCTCGACGGTGATGCGGCCTTCGAGGTCACGCGCCAGTGTGCGGAAGGTCTCTGCGTGGTGGGCGCGGCGCAGCAAATCGAGCAAGGCTTCGTCGTCGTCTTCCTGTGTCGATTGAAGTGAGCTGCGGCGCAGCTCCAGATCGCGCTCGAAGTCGGCTGGCACGAAGCGCTCGGCCAGCATTTCGGTGCCTGCCAGCTCGTCGATGACGCCGGGGTGTTGCTGCAAATACCGGGCCGGCCAGCGCGCTGCGCCCAGCAGGTGCAGCAGCTGCTCGTGCACCGCCGGGCGCTCTAGCAGCAAGGCGAGGTAGCTCTCTCGGCGCAGCAAGGTCTCGAGCCAGTCCACCAGGCGCACGGCCGATTCTTCATCCACGCGGTCTTCAGCCACCCATTGCGCAGTGCGTTGCACCAGCCGCATCAGTCGAACCCGCGCTGCATGGCGCAGGGCGCCGACGCGCGGGTTGCCGCGCCACTCGGCGACGCGCTCCTGCAGTTTGCCGGCGAGTGCCTCAATCAGACCTTCAAGATCGGCAGGGCTGGCGATGGCCTCGCCCGCCGCATTGCGTGGTGTGCAACGCTTGTCGGTGCAGCTGCGCTCCTGGCCGCCGAGCAGCTTGTCGAACTCTTCTGCGACCAGCTCGCGGTGCGCATCGAGTGCGTGCAGAAAGGCGCAGCAGCCGCTGCATCCCATCGTCTGGGCAATCCACTCCAGGTCGTCGTCGCGCATGGGCAGAATATGCGTCTGCTGGTCGTCGAGGTACTGGATGCGGTGCTCCACGCGCCGCAGGAAGACGTAGGCACTCGCCAGCGCGTCCGCCGTTTCCTGCGCCATCAAGCCTGCCTGGGCGAGGCGCTCCAGCGCATCGAGCGTTGGGCGTCGGCGCAATTCGGGAAACTGGCCACCGCGGACCACTTGCAGCAGCTGGACCGTGAATTCAATTTCGCGAATGCCGCCGCGCGAGAGCTTGACGTCGTTGGCGCGCTCAGGGTGGCCCGCGCTGCGCCGCGCCGCGTGCTCGCGAATCTGGCGGTGCAGCGCGCGCAGGGAGTCAAACACGTTGTAGTCCAGGTAGCGGCGGAACACGAACGGCAGCACCACGCTGCGAAGCGCCTGAACGCCCTCGCCTGAAACGCTGGCGCTAGGCGCCACGACGCGGCTTTTGAGCCAGGCAAAACGCTCCCATTCACGCCCCTGCGCCTGCAGGTATTCCTCCAGTGCTGCGAGCGAAACAGCGGTAGGCCCTGAGTTGCCGTTGGGTCGCAGCGCCAGGTCAATGCGAAACACGAAGCCGTGCTCGGTGACCTCGCCCACCAGGGCGTAAATCATTTTTACCGCGCGGGCGAAGTATTCGTGGTGCGAGATACGACCGCGTCCGTCTGCGCTGCCTGCGGTATCGCCGTCGCAGGCGTAGACATAGATCAGGTCGATGTCGCTCGAGACATTGAGTTCGCGCGCGCCCAGCTTGCCCATGCCCACAATCCACAGGTCGACAAAGCCGCCGTCCTCACCCTGCGGAGCGCCATGGCGGGTGTCGAGCTCGGCGCGGGCGTGGCGGCAGGCCTCGTCGAGTGCCAGCTCGGCCAGATCGGTCATGGTGTGCGTCACGGCGGTCAAATCGGCCTGCCCCGCGCAGTCCAGCCGCAGGGTGCGTTCGAGCACGATCTGGCGCAGGATGCGCAGCGCGGAGGCCAGGTCGTGGCCCTCGCCGCGCAGCGCGCGCAGCGCTGCCTCCATGGTTTCGCGCACCGGAATCCCGCTCGGCAAAAGGGGCATTTCCGAGGCATAGCGACGGTGCAGGCGCTGGAAAAACCTGGAGTGTTCCGCCAGTTCGGGGCTGGCGGATGCGTGGGCGGGCAGTTCTATGGACATGGCCTGTGCGGCACCTTGATGCTGCGGGGTAGGAATCGGGTTCCGGGGCCCCCTGGCGCCCTGTGCGGGTCATAATTCTTGTCAGCTCACGCCAGAACATGACAGATCCCGTTGCCCACCCCACGCGCCTCCTGAAATGGGTGGCGCTGTTCGCGCGGTGGACCCTGGGACTGCTGCTGGCGGCCAGTTTGTTGCTGACACTCGCCTGGGGGGCGCTTCACGGCTGGATTGTGCCGCGAATCGGCGATTACCGTGCGCTGGTTGAGGCGCGCGCCGAGCTGGCCTTGGGCGTACCAGTGCGCCTGGGCTCCATCAGCGCGCGCACGGAAGGCGTGATTCCGACGCTTGAGTTGGGCGATGTGGCCCTGCTCGACAAGCAGGGCCGAGAGGCGCTGCGCCTGCAGCAGGTGGTGGTCGCGATCTCGCCCCGCTCGCTGCTGAGCCTGGGGTTTGAGCAACTGTTCATTCAGGGTCCCGAACTGGATGTGCGCCGCACGCCAGACGGCCATATCTGGGTCGCCGGTCTCGATGTCAGCGCCGCAGGTGAGGGCAGCGCGGCCACCGATTGGTTGTTTTCCCAACCCGAAGTCGTGGTGCGCGGTGGGCGCGTCCTGTGGACCGATGAGTTGCGCGGCGCACCACCCCTGGCGCTCAGCGAGGTCGACGTGTTGCTGAGAAACGGCAACTGGCGCCACGCGGCGCGGCTCGACGCCACCCCGCCCGAGGGTTTCGGGGAGCGCTTTACCCTCATGGCGCGCATGCGTGCGCCGCTGCTGTCCCTGCAGAGCGGACGCTGGCAGCAATGGAGCGGGCAGGCATACGCCTTGTTTCCGACCGTCGATGTGTCGCAATTGGGGCGCCACGTCGATCTGGGGCAGGTGGCGCTCACGCGGGGTGTCGGAGCGCTGCGCGCGTGGCTGGACGTGGAGCGCGGCCAAGCCAGAGGGGGCGTGACCGACCTCGCCATTGCGCAACTCGATCTGCGCCTTGCCTCCGAGCTTGAGCCCTTGGTGCTGCGCGGCGTACAAGGCCGTGTCGGCGGCCACCGCGACGCAGCAGGGTTTCAGTTCTTTACCCAGAACCTGCGGTTCACCAGCGAGGAAGGCAGCTGGCCCAGCGGGAACATGCGGCTCGGCTACCAGCAGGCGCAGCCCGGCGCGGTGGCGCGCGGACAGTTTGATGCCGATCGGCTTGATCTCGCGGCGCTCTCGCGCATAGCCGAGCGTCTTCCGCTTTCCGGGGACGTGCATGACCAGCTGCGACGCTACAGCCCGCGCGGCATCGTCGAGCGCATCTCGGCGCGTTGGCAGGGGCCGCTGGATGCACCGCTGAGCTACGAGGCGCGTGGGAGCGTGCGCAAGCTGACGCTGGCGGCCACGGCCACGGCCAAGGCCAAGGCTGCGGCTGCGGCTGCGGCTGCGGCTGCGGCGGGCGAGGCCCTG
>JAUCDU010000126.1:0-7516 GCA_034674825.1 Giesbergeria sp. | reverse complement strand
CTTGCGTTCTGCCTCCATGCGGCGATAGACGGATTCGGTGATGGCCTCGACGTAGTCGATACGCGTGATGCGCACATCCACGACATCCATGCCCCATGGCTTGTCGCCGCGCACGGATTGCAGTACCTCGCGCTTGACGTCCGCCATCAACTCTTCACGCCTGAGAGAGAGCAACTCTTTGACCGTGCGCTTGTTCACTTCCTCCTGAAGCGAGTTGCGCACCACCCGGTTGAGTTGCATCGCTCCGGCGCTTTCATCCAGGCCCACGTTGCGGATGTATTGCGATGGGTCGCTGATGCGCCAGCGCACGTACCAGTCGATCACCACACGCTGCTTTTCAGCCGTAAGCATGGGCTCTGCATCGGTGCTGTCGAGCGTCAACAAGCGCTTGTCGATGTACGAAACGTTCTGGAAAGGCGGCGGAAGCTTGAAGTTAAGCCCCGGCTCCGTGATCACTTCCTTGATTTGCCCCAAGGCGTACAGCACACCAAACTGGCGCTGATCGACCACAAAAACCATGGAACTGAGCAACGCCAGCGCCACGAGGATAGAAGTTGCAATAAAACCGACCCTGTTCACTCTATTCTCCTAGCGCGATTCGCGTTCACGCGAACGATTCACATCGCGCGACCGCGTATCTGCGGGTATGGTGGAAGCGCCGGCCGGCGATGGCGCAGGGCTTGTCGTATTGGGCTGCGCGTCAGGTGCCGCCGTTGCGGCTCCAGCGCCCGCCAGGATCTTGTCCAGCGGAAGATAAAGCAGGTTCGAGCCACTGCGCGAATCCACCAGCACCTTGGTGACGTTGCTGTACACCTGCTGCATGGCTTCAATGTAGAGACGGTCGCGGGTGACCTGGGGCGCCTTTTGGTACTCGGCCAGCACCGATTCGAAGCGCTGCGCGTCACCCTCGGCCTGTGCCACTATGCGGGCCTTGTAAGCGTCGGCCTCTTCTTTCAAGCGAGAAGCAGCACCCACGGCCCTCGGAATCACGTCGTTGGCATAGGCCTGGGCTTCGTTCTTGGCACGCTCGCGCTCCTGACCTGCCTTGAGCACATCGTCAAACGCGGCCTGCACTTGCTCAGGCGGTCGCACACCGCCCTGCTGCAAGTTGATGGCGACAACTTCCACACCGACCTTGAGGCGGTCGAGAATGGTCTGCATCAACTCGCGTACCCGGGGCGCAATCTGGTCGCGCTCCTCGGCGAGAGCCGAGTCCATGCGCATCTTGCCCACGACTTCACGCACCGCAGTCTCGGCCGCTTGCACCACAGCCTCCGCCGGGTTGCGGCTTTCAAACAGCCAAGCGCGGGCATCGTTCAAGCGGTACTGCACAGCAAACTTGATTTCGACGATGTTCTCGTCCGCAGTCAGCATGGCGGATTCGCGCAACCCGGTGGACTTGATGATGGTGTCGCGCCCGACATCTACCGAACGAATCTGGGTAACGAAGACCAGCTCATGGCGCTGAATGGGATACGGCAGGCGCCAGTTAAAGCCTGCGCCAACGGACGTTTTGTACTTACCGAATTGCGTGATGACCGCTTGCTGGCCTTCCTGCACGATAAAGAAACCCGTGCCCAGCCAGATGAGCACAACGACGCCGGCGATCAAGCCAAGGCCAACACCCGCATTTTTCATGTCGGGCTGAAAATTGCCGCCGCCGGCGCCCCGATTGCCACCGCCTTTGCCGCCAAACAGGCCGCCAAGGCGTCGGTTGAAGTCGCGCCACAGTTCATCGAGATCGGGCGGCTGTCCGCCTGGCTGCTGGCCGCGCGGGCGGTCGGGCCGCTGCTCCGACGCAGGCTCATCGCGGTTTTCATCATCCCCTCTGCCCCATCGGGGGTCGTTGAGGTTGAAAACGCCTAGCAGGCGCAGATACCAAGGCGCCGCGCGCTGCGGCGAAGAAGACGAATTCATGCGCAAGGTTCTCGGTTTCTGTGATTTAAGTGATTAGGAAGGAATCTTGGGCCAAAAACGGAAAAATCAATTGGATTGCAACAAGGCAGCTACAGAAGCGTCCCTGGCCGCCACAATTTCGCTGATTTTCGCTCGCAACTCAGCAATGCCGAGCGACTTCAACGCACTCACGTAAATGCGTGGCACCAAACGCCCTCCCAAATCGTAGGTGTCGCCCTGAGAAGCTTGTGCAGTGGGTCGCTGCCCCGAATCCATCTGGTCCAGCTTGTTGAACACCAGCAGTTGCGGAATGTCCTGTGCACCGATTTCCAGTAGCACCTTCTGCACCTGCGCAATCTGCTCTGGATACCCCTCGTGCGACCCGTCCACCACATGCAGCAACAAATCGGCCTCAACCGCTTCCTGCAAGGTGGCCTCGAACGCCTCAATCAATCCATGCGGCAGATCGCGGATAAATCCCACCGTATCAGACAAGGACACGGACGATCCGATGTCGGCCAGATAGAGTTGCCGAGTCGTGGTATCCAGTGTGGCAAACAACTGATCCGCTGCATAGGCACGGGCTTTCACCAGGGTGTTGAACAGGGTGGATTTTCCTGCGTTCGTGTATCCGACCAGCGATATATTGAAAACGTCGGCGCGCGAGCGGTGACGCCGCTGGGTTGTGCGATGGCGTTTCACCTTGACCAAACGCTCCTTGGTCCGCTTAATGGCGTCGCCAATCATGCGGCGATCAAGCTCGATTTGCTTCTCACCCGGCCCCCCTCGCACGCCCGCGCCACCCGTTTGACGCTCCAGGTGTGACCAGCGCCGTACCAGCCGGGTACTCAGATATTTCAGCCGCGCCAACTCCACCTGCAACTTGCCTTCATGGCTGCGCGCACGCTGGGCGAATATCTGCAGAATCAGCAAGGTCCGGTCGTTGACCGGCATATCGAGCAAGCGCTCCAGGTTGCGTTGCTGGGCAGGACTCAGGGACTGATCAAACAGAATTTCTTGCGCGCCGTGCATTTGCGCCAGAACCCGCAATTCCTCAGCCTTGCCAGAGCCGACGAACAGTGCGGCGTCTGGTGCGCCACGCTTGCAGGTAAGACGGGCTACAGGATTGAGACCAGCCGTCTGCGCCAACAATCCGAGCTCTGCGAGTTCAGCGTCAAAATCTGGAGCACCCAGATCCACGCCGACCAGCAGCGCCGGGACGGCAGGCAACAATGTTTTGGCGGGCGAACTCAACGGTGCGCGCTTGCCACAGGCGCCCGCAGGCGCACCAAGGCTCCGAGAAAAATCATCGGATCTCGCCCGGTTCGACTTCACTCTCCACCGGTTCGGTAGTGGAGAAATTCACGGGCCGACCCGGAACAATGGTCGAGATCGCATGTTTGTAGACCATTTGCGTCACTGTATTGCGCAGCAAGACGACGTACTGGTCGAATGACTCAATCTGGCCCTGAAGCTTGATGCCGTTGACCAGATAAATGGACACCGGAATGTGCTCGCGGCGCAGTGCGTTGAGAAAGGGGTCCTGAAGAAGCTGACCTTTGTTGCTCACGATATTCTCCGTGTTCAATTTGTTGTTGTAGATAAGCACCTTACCACATAGGCGCTGATGGCCCGCCCCTTTGGCGGGCATTTGCAATGGCCGCGCAGGGCCTGTCATGGCGTGCGCTATGAGTTAGAGGCGAGGCCTTCAACCCCGCAGCTGCTCAGGCATCGCCCTTGTCGGTGTACGGATTGTGCGAAGTCTTCATCTCGATTCGCAGTGGCGTGCCCACCAAGTCGAACTCCTTGCGAAAACGCGCCTCCAGAAATCGCTTGTACGCATCCGTCACGTGCTCAAGCGAATTGCCGTGAATGACGATGACCGGCGGATTCATGCCTCCTTGGTGCGCATAGCGCAATTTGGGACGAAACATGCCGGCGCGCTTGGGGCTCTGGAACTGCACCGCCTCGAGGAGCAGCCGGGTCAGCACGGGTGTGCTCATCTTGCAGGTCGCAGACTTGTGGGCCTGCGTCAACGCAGACCACAGGGGACCCAAACCCTGACGCTTCTTTGCCGAGATGAAATGCATCGAGGCGAATTTTAGAAAGGCCAGCCGACTTTCGATGGAACGCTCCAGCAGCTGGCGCTGGTAGTCGTCCACCGCGTCCCACTTGTTGACAGCCAGCACGACACCTCGGCCACGCTCAAGAATGTATCCGGCAATATGGGCGTCCTGATCAGTAACGCCTTGCGTTGCATCCAGAAGCAGCAGCACGACATGGGCCGAATCGATTGCCTGCAGCGTCTTGACCACTGAGAACTTCTCGATCGCCTCGAAGACCTTGCCCCTTTTTCGCAGGCCGGCAGTATCTATGAGATCAAATCGTTGGCCATTGCGCTCAAACGGAACCGTGATGGCATCGCGGGTTGTGCCCGGCATGTCAAAAGCGACCAGACGCTCTTCGCCAAGCCAGGTGTTGATCAGTGTCGATTTGCCAGCGTTCGGGCGCCCGGCCACAGCAAGGCGAATCGCGAGCTTCTCGCCACCGTCCGGTTCGGTCTCTTCAACCGGAGGCAACAGCCCAAGCGCCAAATCAACAAGGCTGCGGATACCTTGCCCGTGTGCGGCCGAAACCGCATGCACCTGGCCCAAGCCTAGCTCATAGAACTCCGAAAGCTGAATGCCCTCAAGCATGCCCTCGGCTTTGTTGGCCACAAGGACACAATGCTTGCCCAAGCGGCGCAGGTACTTGGCAATATCGTGATCTTGCGCCGAGACGCCTGCACGCGCGTCCACCACAAACACCACCACATCAGACTCCGCCACTGCCTGGCGGGTCTGCTTGGCCATTTCACTGTAAATTCCGGCCGACGCTTCGGGCTCGAAACCGCCGGTGTCAATCACAATAAATTCACGCGACCCCTGCTTGCCGTGACCGTAGTGGCGATCGCGCGTCAATCCGGCGAAATCGGCGACGATGGCATCGCGCGATTTGGTCAACCGATTGAAAAGCGTCGATTTCCCAACGTTGGGCCGGCCAACGAGTGCGATCACAGGATTCATGGAGCTCAATCTGCCTCAGTCCGGTCGAAAACCAAAGACACCGCCAGCACGTGTCACTACGACCAGAGTGTCGTCCGCGACCACGGGCGCAATGGCAATACCCGAACCATCCGTCTGCACGCGGTTGAGCGGCGACGCATCGTCCCGTGAAAGAAAGTGCAAGGTTCCCGACGCATCTCCCACCACCACCGAACGTCCGATCAGGAGCGGGGCAGACAACTGCCGGTATCGGAGTCGATCGCTGGTCCACAGCTTTTTACCGTCCTCCCGACTCCATGCCACAAGGCTCCCATTGCTTTCGGCACCAACCACGGTCGATGCATCGCCGGAAATGCCGTTGCTACCGTTCGATTTTTGCACCCAATCGACACGGCCGCGATCGAGGTCTACACACGCCACGCTGGCCTGAAAGGCACGCGCGCACAAACTGGCCAGCACACGACTTGCGGGCGCCACCAACTCCACCAGTCGCTCGACGTCGTTGGTGCCGCGTGCGTTCGCCAAAGGTGCATCCCAACGCACACTGCCAGAGTCAGGATTGATCCCCACAAGCCGGCCCGAGATGCCCGCCACCAACGTATCGCCCACGGCCAGCAACACGCCGGCCTGGCGCAGCACCAAGGGCGCGCCCGTTCCGGGCAAGCTCCACAGCGGCGCGCCATTTGCGGCGTCAAACGCCGAGATCGAACGGTCGGCCGCCATTACGAACACGCGCTCGCCCGCTACCAAAGGCGGCGTAAAGACCTGCGCATCCAAGCGATGGCGCCAGGTTTCCTTGCCGCCTTCCAAGACAACGAGGTCGTTCTCACGCGACACCACAGCACTCCAGCGACCGTCACTGCCTACGCCCGCAGCTACTCCATCAGCAAGTTTGTTGCGCCATAGCTCAACACCCGTGCGCGCGTTGAGGCTTGTCACGGTGCCATCGGACGAAGCCACGGTAACTGCGTTGCTGCCGACATACACCTGCAAAGGCAGCCCTGCGGTGCTGCCGATACGTGCGGCCCATGCCTGGTGCACGCCAAGCACTGGCACATTCGCTCCCAATTCGGCCGGTTTGGGGCGCTCAACTCCGCCTTTCCACAAAGCACATGCAGAAAGCATCGCGAGACACAAGGTGCCGACAAGCGGCCGAATGATCCGGCCGAATCGAAAGTTCATCAGGTTCATTTCACAGCGTCCTTGCCTTGGCCAACAGACGGTAGCTCAGGCCGCACGCCAAGTGCGTTGAGCTTTACTTCCACCAAGCGCCGATACTCAAGCGATGGCTCAAACGTCTTGTATGCGATTTGGTACTGCGCAATGGCTTCTTCGCGCTTGCCAAGCAACGACAATATGTCGCCCTTGCGATCAGCCACAGCGGCAGAAAACTCCGGGGCCGCATCACCATTGAGCTGGGTCAAGGCCTCTTCGTTCGCCCCTTGCGCCATCAGAATAGAAGCAAGGCGCAATCGGGCCACAGACTTGTACCCCTCGTCGCTGCCGTTGGCAACCAGCCAACGCAGCGCCTCTTTGGCCGAATCCAGTTTTCCAGCTTCTTCTTCGACCTTTGCCACCAACAATGCCGCTTGCGAGGCCTGCGCGGTTCCGCCATATTTTGCACGCATGTCGCCGAATGCCTGCTCCAGCCGCGCGTAATCCTTGCTCGCCGCAGCACTGGTCACGCTGTCAGACAAAGCGCTCGCCTGATTCGCCTGCCTCGTTTGCCAAAACTGGTACCCGTTCCATGCTGCCAAGGCAATCATGGCAACAGTCAAAACGCTCGTGATCAGCGTGCCCCAAGTGGCCCAAAAATGTTTGAGCTGGTCAAGTTGTTCTTGCTCTTCTAAATCGAGATGTTTTGCCATGAAAGTATGAATCAAGAGGTTGCGGGAAGAACCAGGTCAGCTGCCCATTGGGCAACATTCGCCAGGGACTCTTCCCGTTGTGCACCTGCACCGTCGCGCAGCGATTTGACAAGGCAGGTGCCTCGTGCAAACTCATCAGCGCCAAAAATAACCGCTGTGCGGGCCCCACTGGCATCCGCCCGCCGCAATTGCGACTTCATGCTCCCCATGCCTTGGGCAGCAGTGGCAGGACTGTGCATTTGCACTTGGACGCCACAGGCACGTAGCGACTGGATCACCACCGAGGCGGCGGGAAGGATCTCCGCATCAGGCAATACAGCAAAGACGTGCGGATCGCGACGTGCGCCTTCCTTGGTTTGTTGGCTAAGCAGCTCCAAAACACGCTCGACGCCAATGGCCCAGCCCACGGCGGGAGCTGCCTTGCCGCCGACTTCTTCAATGAGGTAGTCGTAACGCCCACCACCGCAAATGGTGCCTTGTGATCCCAGCTCGTCCGTGACGAACTCAAATACCGTTCGGTTGTAGTAATCAAGCCCGCGGACCAGTCGCGGATTGAAATGCCAGGACACTCCATTGGCATCGAGAATCTTGGTTACCAAATCAAAATGCGCAAGGGACTCTTTATCCACAAAATCTCGCAGACGCGGAGCGCCCTCGATGACAGCTTGCATCGACGGATTCTTGCTGTCGAGAATGCGCAGCGGATTG
>JAUCDU010000125.1:0-7561 GCA_034674825.1 Giesbergeria sp. | reverse complement strand
GCGGTGACAAACAGGTTGAGCCCCACGGGTGGCGTCACCATGCCTATCTCCATGTTCACCACCATGATGATGCCCAGGTGAATCGGGTCGATGCCAAGTTCCGTGGCAATCGGGAAGAAGATCGGCGCCAGGATCAGGATGATGCCGGTCGGCTCCATGAAGTTGCCGGCGATCAGCAGGATCACGTTCACCACGATCAGGAACATCCAGGGCTCCATGCCCATTCCGACAATCTGCGCAGCGATGGTCTGCGGAATGCGCTCGGTTGTCAGCACGTGCGCGAACAGCAAGGCATTGGCCACAATGAACATCAACATGACCGTGGTGCGCGAAGCCTCCAGGAACACGTGCGGCAGGTCCTTGAAGCCCAGGTCGCGGTAGATGAACACCGCCACAATCAAGGCATACACCGCCGAGACGGCAGCGGCTTCTGTCGGCGTGAAGATGCCGCCGTAGATGCCGCCCATGATGATCACCAGCAGCATCAAGCCCCACAGCGACTCGCGCAGCGTGCGCAGCACCTCGCGGGTGCTGGCCCTGGGCGGCGGTGTGGTCTTGAGCTTTCCGGCGCGCCACCAGACAGCAATCATCAGCATCAGGCCGAGCACGATGCCCGGCACGACACCCGCCAGGAAGATGCGGCCCACCGAGACTTCGGTGATGGCCGCGTACACCACCATCACAATGGATGGCGGAATCAAGATGCCCAAGGTTCCGGCGTTGCAGATCACGCCGGCGCCAAATTCCTTCGGATACCCGTTCTTCACCATGCCAGCGATCACAATGGAGCCGATGGCGACCACGGTCGCAGGGCTGGAGCCCGACACTGCCGCAAACAACATGCAGGCGAGCACCGAGGCAATGGCCAGACCGCCGCGCAGGTGGCCGACCGCGGCGATGGCGAAGTTCACCATGCGCTTGGCCACGCCGCCGGTTGACATCAGCACACCCGCCAGCACAAAGAACGGGATGGCCATGAGCGTGTAATGCTCGCTGGTCTCGAACATCTTGATCGTCATGCTCGCCAGCGAATCCTGCGAGAAGAAGACGATGGTGACGATGCTCGAGAGCCCAAGGCTAATGGCAATCGGCATACCGATCGCCATGCAGAAAAACAGCAGCGCGAAAAGTACCAGCGTGTTCATTGCGTGTCCTCCTTGGCCTTGAGGCTCATGGCTTCGGCGGCTTCGTCGGCCAGCCGCAGGCCGTCGCTGCGGCCTGTGAGCAAGGCATACAGAATCTGCAGGAAACGAAAACCGGTGAGCGCCATGCCGATTGGCATGACCGAGAGCACCATCCAGCGCTCAATGGGCATGTCTTCGAGCTCGATGCCCACCTGCTTCATCTTGAGCACGTATTCCATCGAGCCAGTGATGATGAAGCCCACATACGTCAGGCACAGCAGCGTGGCCAGGATGCCGACCAGGCGCATCTTTGGCTTGGGCAGCAGCTTGACCAGTGCATCCACGCCGATATGCGAGCTCACCCGCACGCCGTAGGGAACACCCATGAAGATCATGATCGCAAAGAACACGCCGGTCAGCTCCAGCGCCCAGCTCAGGCCACTGTTGAACACGTAGCGCAGCACCACCTGGTAGAAAGTGAGGCCGGTCATGGCCAGCAGCATGAGGGAAATGATCCACTCTTCAAGACGGTCAATAATTTTCATCGGGTAGCTCCAAAAAAGCCCCGGGGGTGCCGGGGCTTGCAGCTGAGATCGTGCTGTGCAAATTACTTGTTGGAAGCCTCGGCGGCGCTGATCAGGTCCTTGCCGATCTCGCCTTCAAACTTCTTCCACACCGGCTTCATCGCCGTGCGCCAGGCAGCCTTCTGCTCCTTGGTCATGGGCACGACTTCGGCCTTCTTGTCGGCAATGATCTT
Organism: Giesbergeria sp.; assembly: GCA_034674825.1. Lineage (GTDB taxonomy): Bacteria > Pseudomonadota > Gammaproteobacteria > Burkholderiales > Burkholderiaceae_C > Simplicispira. The sequence continues at coordinate 5,680 of JAUCDU010000125.1, read as the reverse complement.
GTCCTTGAACTCAAGCGCTTCCTGGAACGCCACCTTGTTGCCGTAAGCGATGGATTCGTCCATGGCGGTCTTCAAGCCCTTGCGAATATCGGCTGGCAGCCCGTCCCACCACTTGGTGTTGGTGATGACCATGTAGTCGAGCACGCCGTGGTCGCTTTCCATGATGTACTTCTGCACTTCGTGGAACTTCTTGCTGTAGATGTTCGACCACGGGTTCTCGGTGCCGTCGACCACGCCGGTCTGCAGCGACTGGTACACCTCGGAGAACGAGATCTTCTGCGGGTTGCCGCCCACCGCCTTGAACTGCGCCTCCAGGACGTCGGACGCCTGGATGCGGAATTTCAGGCCCTTGGCATCTGCCGGCATGGAAAGCTTGGTATTGGCCGACAGCTGTTTCATGCCGTTGTGCAGGTAGCCAAGACCGGTGATGCCCTTCTTGTTCATGGAGTTGAGCAACGCCTGGCCCTGTGGGCTGGCCTGGAAGCGGTCTACGGCCTGGAGATCGTCGAACAGGAAAGGCAGATCAAAGATCTGCAGCTTGGGTGTGTACTTGCCAAACTTGGCGAGCGATGGCGCAATGATCTGCACGTCGCCCAGCAGCAGCGCTTCGAGCTCCTTGCCGTCGCCGAACAGCTGGCTGTTGGGGAACACCTGTACCTCGACCTTGCCAGGCATTGCCTTTTCGACCAGCTCCTTGAACTTGAGCGCGGCCTTGCCCTTGGGCGTGACGTCGGCCACCACGTGGCTGTACTTGATGACGATGGGCGCGGCGTGAGCGGCAAAGCCGAGCGAGAGCAGGGCACTCGCGGCGAGCAGCGTGACGGTGAATTTCATGTCTGTGTCTCCGGGTTGAAAAGCAGTGGGGCAACGATACGGGGGTAGGAGCGGGATGACAACTGTGGGCTTCAACAGTTGGTTGTCTAGGGAAAACCCGTGCGTTGCGTCACCGTGAGGTGGGCTGGGCAAGTGCCTTGCGCGCATCGTTCAGCCACTGCGGCCCAATGCGCCGCGCCAAGTCCACGTGCACGCTTTGAACCGCAGCCCGCAGGCTTGCAGTTTGCCTGGGCGTCGGCTGGTGGATGCGCGTCTTGGCGTAGCCGCGAAGCGCTGCCAGGGCTTTGTCGTTTTGCGTGTCGGCAATCTGGTTGCCGAAAGCCAGTGCTTCACGCATGGCGCGCTTGACCAACGCACGGTCGGCCGGAGGCAGAGCGGACCAGAAGCGCTGGCTGGCGACTACCGCATAGCCCAGGTAGCCGTGCTGGGTGAGGCTGAGGTCGGTCTGCACCTCGTGCATGCCCTGCGTCCAGAAATTGGAAAGTGGATTTTCGGTCCCGTCCACCACCCCAACTGCCAGTGCCAGGCGTGTCTCGCTGAAAGCCAGCGACACGGGCTGCGCGCCCAGCGCACGCATTTGCGCCGCAATGACGCGCGAAGCCTGGATGCGCATGCGCTGCCCGGCGAAGTCCGCTGGCTCCAGCAGCGGGCGGTTGGCGCTCATGTGTTTGAAGCCGTTGTCCATAAAGCCCAGGCCCACCAGGCGCTGGCGTTCCAGGCGCTCGAGCATGCGCCGGCCGAGCGCCCCTTGCGTAATGCGGCGCACGCTCGCCACGTCCGGAAACAAGAAAGGCAGATCGAACAGCTCGAACTCCGGGAAGCCGATGCGACCGAACTTGGACAGCGACGGCGCCAGTATCTCCACCGCGCCGAGTTGCAGCGCCTGGACTTCGTCGTGGTCGCCATACAACTGGCCTTCGGGGTAGACGGCCACGGCAATGCGCCCGCCCGAGCGCTCTTGCACCAAGGCGCGAAAGCGCTGCGCGGCCAGGCCCTTGGGAGTGTCCTCGGCAACCACATGAGAAAAGCGAATGGTGAAAGCCTGCGGCGCAGCGCGCAGCAGGCGGCTGTGTGTCGCCAACCCCAGTGCAGTGCCGGTCAGCAGCCTGCGGCGGCTCGAACGTGCGGGGGAATTTGTCGCAGCTTGCATGGCCGCTATGCTACGTCTCGGTGATTGTCTCGCCACTCCCATGCAACCCTTGCCCCGCCCGCCGCCACTCGACTTTGCCCTGTTGCAGCAGACGCTGCCTGGGCACGCGCCGCGCAGCCGCCGCACGCTGTGGTGGCTGCTGGGCCTGCTTGCGCTGCTGGTGGCCTCGGTGGTGGCACTGGTGCTGTACCTCAACGCTTTTGAGCACGACGAGGAAGAGCGCCGCCGCGTTTCCGATGGCCAGTGGCTGGAGCAAAGTGTCCGGTTTCATTTCGTGCGATTGGAAGAAGACTTGCGTGTGCTGGCGCGCCAGGCATTGCAAAGCGATGGCGGCGCAATGCGTGCGGCGCCGACGGTGCAAGGGGGATTGCTGTGGAACCAGCCCGGGGCCGTGTTGTGGCACGGCTGGCAGCCGCGCGCGGACTTGCAAGGCGAGGGCCTGCCCGATCTTTTGCGTCAGGCGCGCGCCGCAAACCCGTGGAACGACGAGGCACTTGCCAGCATGCTGGCCATTGCGGTGGGCCTGCGCCGTTCCAGCTACGCAGGGCCACTGCGGGACGCAGAAGGTGCGCGGACCGACGTCGTCTGGCTGGCAGTGCCCTATTTCGAGCGGGGCGAGTTCCTTGGCAATTACCTTGCGGCGCTGTCCATGCAGCGCTGTCTCGATGGTCTGGTGCCGGCCTGGTTCCACCAGACCCACCGCGTCAGCCTGGCGAGTGACGTGGCACTGGGCGGGCGGGCAAGCTTGGCGACCAGCGGCCAGAGTGACACCGTGCCTTACCTGGCTGCGATGAATCTGCCCGGGACCGACATGTTCATCAAGGTGGCGCCGCTGCGCGCGCAACCTGCCATGGTGCCGCGTATCTTTTTGCTGGTGGCCCTGCTGTTTCTCACCGGCATGCTGGTGAGTCTGCTGGCGCTGCGCCGCGACATCGGCAAGCGACAGCGCGTGCAGGCGCTGCTCGAGGCACAGATGGTGCTGCGCACGGCCATGGAAAATTCGGTCACCATCGGGATGCGCGCCTGGGCGTCCAATGGGCAGATTCTGTACGTCAACGAAGCCTTTTGTCGCATGGTGGGCTACCGGGCCGAAGAGCTTGTCGGCCGCAGCGCCCCGATGCCGTATTGGCCAGCCAATCGCGCCGACGAAATCAACGTCGTACACCACGATGTGATCGCCCGAGGCACGCGTACCGAAGGGCTGGAACTGCAGTTTGAACACCGCGATGGTCACATGGTCGACGTTTTGATTCACGAAGCGCCGCTCGTTACCGCAGGCGGTGAGCACGTGGGTTGGATGAGCTCTGTTCTCGATGTAAGCGAGAAAAAGCAGGCTGAGAGGTTGGCGGTTCAGCAGCAGGAGCGGCTGGAAGCGTCTGGCCGTCTGGTGGCGGTGGGCGAAGCCGCCTCCACCCTGGCGCACGAGCTCAACCAGCCGTTGGGCGCACTCAGCAGCTTTGCCCATGGGCTGCTCAACCGCCTGCGCGACCGCAGCGTGGCAAGCGACGAGGTGGAACGCGTGGTGCTGCGCATGGCACGGCTGTCGGACAAGGCGGGCGGCATCATCCAGCGCGTCAATGCTTTTGCCCGCCGGCGCGAACTGGTGTTGGCTCCCGTGGAGCTCACGCATTTTGTGCAGCGCTGCATCGCAGCCCAGCCACGTAGCAGCGCCGCGTCGGTGCATTGGGCGGGCACTGCCAACCAGGTGTGGATTCAGGCCGACGAATTGTTGCTGGAACACGTGGTGAACAACCTGCTTGGCAACGCGATCGCGTGGGCGCAGCGTGGCGCTGCGCGTCTGAGCGACGGCGGTGCGGCGCGGGTGCGCGTGGCGGTGCAGCTGCACGCGCGAGAACAGGCGGCGACGCTGACCGTCGCCGACAACGGACCGGGCGTGAGCGAAGACGCGCGCGAGCAGATTTTCAATGCTTTCTTCAGCACGCAAGAGGGCCGCATGGGCATGGGACTGGCGATTTGTCGTTCCATCGTCGAGGCGCACCACGGGCGTATCGAGGTCGGTTCAGACGCTGCGCTCGGAGGCGCCCTGTTCACCGTCTGGCTGCCGGTACAGGTGACTGGCGAAACGCCGCGATCCACATGAACCGGGTCGCCATTCATATCGTGGACGACGATGCCGATGTGCGCGACGGCCTGGCATGGTTGTTCGACTCGCGTGGCTACCACGCCGCGACCTGGTCGGGGGGCGATGTGTTCCTGCAAGCGCTGGACGCGATCGCACCGGATTGGGGACACGCCGTGGTGCTGATGGACATCCGCATGGAGCCACTCTCGGGCCTGGCAAGCTTCGAGCGCATGCAGCAACTGGGCTGCCCCTGGCCAGTGCTGTTTCTTACTGGCCATGGCGACGTGGGCATGGCCGTGGCGGCGGTAAAGAACGGTGCCTGGGACTTTCTGGAAAAACCCTTTCAGGACAATCTGCTGGTCGACCGCGTGGAGCAGGCGCTTGCCGCGGCCAGCGCGCAGCGCAATGCAGACGAGCAGACGCAGCGCCTGCGCGCGGCCCTGGGCAACCTGAGCCAGCGCGAGCGCGAGGTGCTGGCTGAGCTCATCCGGGGTCACTACAACAAGGCCATTGCCGAGCACCTGGGCATTACGCAGCGCACAGTCGAGTTTCATCGCGCCAATATTTTTGCCAAGCTGGGCGTGCAATCGGCGATCGAACTGGCGCATCAGCTGGGACGGCTGGAGGCCTTTCCAGCCTCGCCCGGCGACACCTGAAAGCGCACAAACCCCTTTGCTGCGCTGCGGAAAAGGCGCGCGGCTTTGACATCCACGCTGAGGCTGAAAAAATGGCTGTGTTTTTCTTTGCAGCCCCTCCCCGCTGTCCGCCCACTGGAGCCCCATGACCCGATTCCGATTCCTGCCATCCCTTCTTGCTGCGCTGGTTCTGCTGGCCGCCGTCCCGTTTGCCAGCGCCCGTGACATGGTCGCCGTCAACCGCAACGAGATCAACATGCGTTCCGGTGCCGGAACCAACCACGAAGCGCTGTGGGTGCTCAGCCGCGGCTACCCGCTGGAGGTGTTGTCGAAGAAGGGCAATTGGATCCAGGTGCGCGACTTTGAAAACGACCGCGGCTGGGTCTACAAGCCGCTCACCAGCAGTCGCGCGCCGCATTACGTGGTGAAGGTCCAGGTGCTCAACATCCGCAGCAAGCCGAGCTTGCGCAGCAAGGTGCTCGCCAAGGCCGCGCACGGCGAAATCCTCAAGACCTTGGGTCGCAAGGGCGACTGGGTCAAGGTGCAGCAGGACGGAGGCCCTATCGGTTGGGTGGCGCGCCGACTGGTATGGGGGTGGTAGCACCCCCGCCGGGCGATCGTGAGCCACCCGCGCTGCGGGTGCTCAGCCTCAACGTAGGCCGCTGCCAGCGCCTGCGCGTTGGCGAGCGTTCGGTGCTGTCCGCCATTGGCAAGCAGCCCGTCGGTGGCGCGGTTGCGGTGGGGCGCCTGAACCTGGAAGGTGACGAACAGGCCGATCTGAGCGTGCACGGCGGCCTGACGAAAGCGGTTTATGCCTACCCGGCGGTGCACTATGCCTTCTGGCAGACAGAGCGGCGTGCGCGCGGAGTCAGTCTGTTCGATGAAGTGCTTCCTCCGGGTTTTCTGGGCGAGAACCTGACCGTTGAAGGCCTGCTGGAGCACGAGGTGTATGTGGGCGACCGGCTGCACTTTCCCGAC
>JAUCDU010000124.1:0-7699 GCA_034674825.1 Giesbergeria sp. | reverse complement strand
CGCCGCTGCGCGCGGCCAGCGCGGTGATGCGGTGGATGAATTCGCTGGCGCTGGCGGCCAGCACGATGCGGTCAGCCGCGACGCCGTGGAAGGCCGCCAGCGCCGCGGTCAGCGCGGTGTAGGCCGGATCGGGGTAGCGGCTGCGGTCGGCCTGCGCCAGCGCCGCCAGCGCCGCCGGGCAGGGGCCGCAGGCGTTGGCGTTGGTGGAAAAGTCGTGCAACGGCGCGCCCAGCGCGTCCGGCCCGCCATGCACCGCAGGCGTCAAGGCCATGTCCCGGCTCCCGTGATAGCGGCAAAAATCATAGCTGCCCATGCAGCAACGACAAAGGCAAGCACCGCATTTCTCGCATACGCCACGGCGCGCGCCATGTCCGCGTCCTGCGGCGGGCGCCCTGCCGGGTTGAGCACGTACGCGCCCGGCTTGCCCAGCCGCACGCCCAGCAGCTGCGCCATCGCGCCCATGGGCCAGCCGCCGTTGGGCGACGGCGTGGCGTGCGCATCGCGCAGCAGCTGCGCGGCTGGCACGCGCCGCCCGGCCGCCAGCAGCAGCAAGGCGGCCGTCAGCCGCGCCGGCAGCCAGCTCAGCGCGTCGTCGGCGCGCGCGGCCCATTTGCCGGCCCACTGCCAGTGGCGCCGCTGCGCGAGCGCGCCACGCCAGCCGGGGTAGCCCCACATGGCGTCGGCCGTGTTGGCGAAGCGGTACAGCGCCGCGCCGGGCAGGCCCAGCAGAGCGAACCACAGCAGCGGCGCGACGACCGAATCGCACAGGTTTTCCGCCAGCGTCTCGATGGCGCTCTCGCGCACCTGCGCGGCGTCCAGCTGCGCGGTGTCGCGGCTGACCAGCCAGGACAGGCGCTCGCGCCCGGCGGATAGCGACTGCGCCAGCGCCGCGCGCACCGCCAGCACTTCGGCGCGCAGCATGCGCCAAGCCAGCAGGGGCTTGAGCAGCAGCCCCAGGAACAGCGCCGCGGCCCAGCCCGGCAGGTGGCGCACGATGAGCGCCTGCAGCAGCCACGCCGCTATGCAAACGATAGCTGCAAGCCCGCACCAGGCGCCGGCAAACAGCCAAAATATCTTGAAATCCGGCGTGCGGGCCTCGCCGGGCGCCCAGCGCGCGCCGCAGGCGCCCAGGGCCCGGCCCATCCAGACGACGGGGTGCAGGCGCGCGGGTGGCTCGCCCCACAGCGCGTCCACGGCCAGCGCCACCAGCAGCGCGCCCGCCCACAGCGCCAGCGGCGCGCCGCCGCCCCAGGGCCACGGCAAGGTGCTCATGGTGGCGGCGCCTCGCCGGCGCATTCCCGCACCAGCCAGTCGCGAAACGCCTGCACCAGCGGCTCGTGCGCGCGCGCTTCCGGATAGACCAGGTAATAGGCGTCGCTGCCCACCAGCGCGTCGGCGAACAGCTCGACCAGGCTGCCGCCGGCCAGCTCCGCCTCGATCAAAAAGCGCGGCAGCAGCGCCGCGCCCTGGCCGCAGGCGGCCGCCTGGGCAATCATGGCGAAGTGCTCCAGGTGCGGGCCGCGCAGCGCCACGGTGGTGGCGACGCCGACCTGCTCGAACCATGCTGCCCACTGCGTGGGGCGCGTGCTTTGCTGCAGCAGCGCCACGCGCGTCAGGTCCTGCGGCTGGCGCAGATCATGCGCGGCGCGAAACGCCGGGCTGGCCACGGCGACGACCTGCTCGTGCATCAGGAACTGGCACACCGCGCCGGCCCAGGTCGGCGCGCCGAAGTGGATGGCGGCGTCGAACGGCGTGCCGGCGAAGTCGAACGGCTCCGAGCGCGCCGCCAGGTTGACCGTGGCGTCCGGGTGCAGCGCCTGGAAGGCCCCCAGGCGCGGCACCAGCCAGCGCGTGCCCAGGGTGGGCAGCACGGCCAGGTTCAGCAGCCCGCCGGCGTGCGAGAACGCCATCGCCTTTTGCGTGCCGGCCGACAGCTGCTGCAGCACGGCGCGCACGTCGGCGGCATAGACGCGGCCGGCGTCGGTCAGCACGATGCGCTGGCGCACGCGGTGGAACAGCGCCATGCCCAGCTGCCGCTCCAGCTGGCGGATCTGGCGCGAGACGGCGCTTTGCGTCAGGTGCAGCTCGTGCGCCGCGCGCGAGATGCTGGCGTGCCGCGCCGCGGCCTCGAAGGCCAGCAGGTCGGCGATGGCGGGCAGGAAGGTCTTGCGAAAGCGGGTCATGCGGGGCGGGAATGAGGCCGGGGCGCCGCGCTGCGGGCGTGGGGTGGCGGCATCTCTTGTCAAGCCGGGCGAAACCCGGCCATGAGCGGCAGATTTTGACCGACTTCATGCGCCCGCTGCATGAAGTCGTTCCACTTTGTCGCTATGCACCACGGCGCGGCGCGGGGATAGTGCGCGCTGGAGCACAAGAGAAACCGACCGGCGGGCGAGCCCGCCGGCATTCCACCCTAGGAGACAATCCCATGGCACCCTGGCACAAGAATCTCGCCGCCCTCTCGGGCGCCGCCCTGGCGCTGGCCTGCACGGCCTTGAGCCCCGCGCACGCGCAGGCCCCCTCGGCCACGTTCGACAAGATCAAGTCCAGCGGCAAGGTGGTGCTGGGCGTGCGCGAGACCTCGCCGCCCATGGCCTACGCGCTGGGCGCCAACGACAAGTACGTCGGCTACCACGTCGAGCTGTGCGAGCGCGTGCTGAAAGACATCGCCCCGGCCGCGAAGCTGGAGTACATGGCGATCACCGCGCAAAGCACCCTGCCCCTGGTGAGCAACGGCACGGTGGACATCGGCTGCGGCCCCACCACCAACAACCTGGCGCGCCAGCAGCAGGTGGCCTTCGCCGTGACCACCTACGTGAGCGAGGTGCGCATGGCGGTGCGCAGCGACTCCGACCTCAAGTCCATCGGCCAGCTGGGCGGGCGCACGGTGGCCGCGTCCACCGGCACCACCGCCGTGCAGCTGCTGCGCAAGCAGGAGCGCGTGGTCGGCGCGCCCATCAAGACGGTGCTGGGCAAGGACCACCACGAGAGCTTCATGCTGCTCGAATCGGGCCGCGTCGATGCTTTCGTGCTGGACGACAACATCCTGGCCGGCGTGATCGCCAACTCCAAGGACCCGGGCGCCTTCCGCATCGTCGGCGAGCCGCTGGGCGCCGAGCCCATCGCGCTGCTGTTTCGCAAGGACGATCCGGCCTTCAAGGCCGCGGTCGATGGCGCCATCACGCGCCTGATGCAGTCCGGCGAGATGGAAAAGCTCTACACCAAGTGGTTCGTCAGCCCCATCCCGCCCAAGAACGTGAGCCTGAACCTGCCCCTGGGCGGCACGCTGCGCCAGCTGTTCGCCAACCCGAACGACAAGCCGCTGGAGTCCTACCAGCAGCCCTGACGCGCGCCGCCTGGAGTGCCCCGGGCATGCCCTTTCGCCAGCGCCGGCCCCGAAGTGCCGGCGCGGCCGTTTTTTCGACCCCTCCTGATGCGATGACCGATTCCACCCCCTCCACCCGCACCGGCGGCCAGATCCTGGTGCGCCAGCTGCTCATCCACGGCGTGCAGCAGCTGTTTTGCGTGCCCGGCGAGAGCTACCTGGCCGTGCTGGACGCGCTGCACGATGCCGACATTGCCGTCACCGTCTGCCGCCAGGAGGGCGGCGCGGCCATGATGGCCGAGGCGCAGGGCAAGCTCACCGGCCGGCCCGGCATCTGCTTCGTCACGCGCGGGCCGGGGGCGACCAACGCCTCAGCCGGCATCCACATCGCGCAGCAGGACTCCACGCCCATGATCCTGTTCGTCGGCCAGGTGGCGCGCGGCGCGCGCGGGCGCGAGGCCTTCCAGGAGCTGGACTACCGCGCCGTGTTCGGCACCATGGCCAAGTGGGTGGTCGAGATCGACGACCCGCAGCGCCTGCCCGAGCTGGTCTCGCGCGCCTTCCACGTCGCCACGTCGGGCCGGCCCGGGCCGGTGGTGGTGGCGCTGCCCGAGGACATGCTCTCCGACTGCGCCAGCGTGGCCGACGCCCTGCCCTGGCAGGCCACCGAGACGCACCCCGGCGCGGCGGCGCTGCATGAGCTGCAGCAGCGCCTGCAGGCGGCCGAGCGGCCGGTGCTGATCCTGGGCGGCAGCCGCTGGAGCGAGGCCGCCGTGCGCGACCTGGCGGCTTTTGCCGGGCGCTGGCAGCTGCCGGTGTATTGCTCGTTTCGCCGGCAGATGCTGTTTCCCGCCGGACACGACAGCTACTGCGGCGACCTGGGCCTGGGCGCCAACCCGAAGCTGCTGGCGCACATCCGCGGCAGCGACCTGGTCGTGCTGCTGGGTGGGCGGCTGTCCGAAGTGCCATCGCAGGGCTACGAGCTGCTGGCCATCCCCAACCCCGCGCAGCCACTGGTACACGTACACGCGGACGCCGACGAACTCGGCCGCCTGTACCGCCCGGCGCAGGCCATCCACGCCACCCCGGCCGCCATGGCGGCAGCGCTGGGCGAGCTGCCCGCGCCCGCAGCCGCGCCGCGCTGGGCCGGGCAAACGCAGGCGGCACGCGCGGACTACCTCGCCTGGAGCGACCCGGCGCCCATCCGCATTCCGGGCGCCCTGCAGATGGGCGCCGTCATGCAGCATTTGAGGGCCACGCTGCCGGCGGACACCATCGTGTGCAACGGCGCCGGCAACTTCGCCACCTGGGTGCACCGCTTCTGGCCCTTCAACCACTACGCCAGCCAGCTCGCGCCAGCCAGCGGCTCGATGGGCTACGGCCTGCCCGCCGCCGTGGGCGCCAAGCGCCTGTGGCCGGCGCGCGAGGTGCTGGTGCTGGCCGGCGACGGCGACTTCCTGATGCACGGCCAGGAGTTCGCCACTGCCGTGCAGTACGGCCTGGCGCTGGTGGTGGTGCTGCTGGACAACGCCATGTACGGCACCATCCGCATGCACCAGGAGCGCGAATACCCCGGCCGCATCAGCGCCACCAGCCTGCGCAACCCCGACTTCCGGGCCTACGCGCAGGCGTTCGGCGGCCACGGCGAGCGCGTCGAGCGCACCGAGGACTTCGCCCCTGCCCTGGCCCGCGCACGCGCCAGCGGCCTGCCCGCCGTGCTGCACTGCCTGATCGATCCCCAGGCCATCACGCCCACCGGCACGCTGGACGGCATCCGCGCGGCGGCGCTGGCCAGGGGCTGAGGCTGCGCCGGCGGCCGCACGCAGTTGCGGGCGCGAGCACGATTTTTGGTGCAGCGCCGCGCGCCCGGGAAAACCGGCCGAAAACGCCGCTACAATGGCGGGCTTCGGAGAGGTGGATGAGCGGTTTAAGTCGCACGCCTGGAAAGCGTGTGTGGGCTAATCCCCACCGCGGGTTCGAATCCCGCCCTCTCCGCCAAGATAAAATAAGTCCTTGATTTGCAAGGACTTTCATGAAAATCAACAGGTTACAGCAGCCTAGTCGTACGGAAACGTCATACGGCGAGGTAAAAATGAACCTGTTTGTCCCCCCAGGCGGCAAGACGAAGAATTGGTATGTTCGCGTCTATGTGCCCGCCGACCTTCTTGAGTTCTACCAAGAGGCGGAATTCAAAAAATCAACTCGGACCACTGACCGCGTACTTGCTGAAGCTCGCGCAGCTGCGTTCGTGCTTGAAAAGAGCCGCGAGTTTCTCTCCAAGCGGGACTTGCTGAAGGGGTTCACAAGCGGCCATCCCCAAACCGTCGTGCTCGACGCCTCCCTCATTCAGAAAATCGCGCACATTCGTCTTGCAAGCCTCGTGCGCTTCGACGACGAAGAACGGAGCTCGATGGATGAGCCCGAGCAGTGGGATGAGCATGACGAGCTCATCAAGCTCAGCCTAGACGACCTGAAGAAGCTCATTGCCCGCCGCAAATCGGCCCCCGGTTACGAGCGCTTCGTGAAAACGGTCATCGAATTCGCGCAAGTGATGGGCTACGACATCGACAAACAGGACCCCATGCTGGCGGAATTCATCGACGCCATGGTCAGGGTTGAGAAGCGCGCCTACGAACTGATGGAGCGGCGCAGTCAAGGCGAATTGGCAGACCTGGCTGAAGGTGAGTCCGGCCCCTGGCTTGGCGAACTGCTGCAAGGCTGGGAAAAAGAACACGCGCCAGCGGACCCAAAGACACGCAGCAGCTACACCAGCCGTATCAAGAACTTCATCGAATTTACCGACGATAAGCTCGTGGTAGCCGTGGAGAAGAAGGACGTGTGGGACTGGTTGAACAAGCTCCTGCGCGTGGACAAGCTCGCTGAAAAGACCATCACAGATGGCTACCTGCCAGCTCTGCGCTCCCTATTCGACTATGCCGTTCTGTCGGGTAAATTTGGCATCAAGCAGAGTCCGGCCATGGGCATTCAGGCGCCCAAGCTGGACAAAGTAGAGGCTGCTGCACGGAAGAAACCACGCGCAACCTTCAATTACATCTACATCAACCACATCTTTGCATCCGTCTGGTACAGCGGTCTCACCCAGCCCGTAGGCAAACTGAGGACCGAAACCGTCCTTGCAGGCAACGCCCGATATTGGGTACCGCTCATCGCCTGCTGCCAGGGGCTTCGCGCCGAGGAAGTATGTCAACTCACATTGGTCGATGTTGGTATGCAATCCGGTGTTTTTTCGATTCACATCACCGTCGAGTCCGGCCGTGTGAAAAACGAAGACAGCCAACGTTGGGTGCCTGTTCACAAAGTTCTGCTGGACCTCGGTTTCGCAGAGTATGTCGAGTCCCAGCGCAAAAAGCAGCAAGTGCCTGAAGCGGCGGACATGTTTGTGGAGCTGGGCCCTGGCAGCCGGTATGTTCGTCCCAAGAAGGCTGGCGCCCTCTTCCCCGAACTTCACACCAAATTCGAACGGAAGTCCAACACCCTCTTGCAGCGCTTCAACGACTTCCTGCGCGAAGACCTGGCGTTCGAGAATGGCTACACCTTTCACAGCTTCAGGCACTACTGGGAGGACTCGGTTCGAAAAACCGTGGCTTCCAATTCACTAAGTGGCCACCCCTGGCCGAAGGGCATGGTCGAAAGAATCAGCGGCCGCTCGCAGGCTCACCTCGAAAAAGTCGAAGGTTCATCGGCCGCTTACGGCGGCGAATTGCCCCCGAGTCTGATGAAGCCCTACTTAGACCAAATATCCTTTGCCAAGGTGGTCTGGCCCAAACCGTGGGCTGACTTTCAGCGCACCTAGCTTCTGGCAGTGTTAGGAACCACATCCCTGCCACTAATTTGCCACTAACGTCCAGCAAGTCGGTGGTCACCTCTATCTGACCTTTTGGGTTCGGCTTATGACGCATGATTTGGCCGCCATCCAATACATCGCCATTCGTGAGATGCTGACACGGCCATGACCGGTGTGCTGAGCGCTCGCACCACGGCGCTCTCGGGCCCTCAAGAGCATGCCCTCAGCCGCAGTCCGTAAGGCTTTTGCCTCTGCGGTTGCGGACATGCGCGTAGGCCGCTGACTGGCAACGTTGGATGACGCCGTGATTCGCTTCGCAGCGTTCACTGTCGCCCGTTGTCGGTACTGCTGAACATTTCCGCTCCTGCGACACGCTTGGGCATGACCCGCACAGTGATTTCAAGCGGTCATGAACACTGGCTGTTCATTTTTGTAATACGATGTGTCCAGCGGTCTCCATTTGTGTGACTGCTCGTGCTGTTCTTTCAAAACCTGACCTTCAAACATTCCAACGAGTCGAACTCGTCGGAGTGCCCATGGCTGGCCTGGCAACAGGCCGGTCTGGTGCGTCC
>JAUCDU010000123.1:0-7703 GCA_034674825.1 Giesbergeria sp. | reverse complement strand
GCTGCCCATGATCTTGCTCTGCACCAGGCTGGACGAGCTGTTGGCAAAGGCGTTTTGCAACACGCTCATCATCACCAGGCCGGGCACCAGGAAGGAGACGTAGTCGATGCGGTCGTACACCTTCACATGGTCTTGCAGCACATGGCCGAAGATCAGCAGGTAGAGCATCGAGGTGATCACCGGCGCGGCCACGGTCTGGAAACCGACCTTCCAGAAACGCAATATTTCCTTGTAGAACAGCGTGCGCCAGCCGGTCATGCGGACACCTCGGCGTGCACCGGCAGGCTGGGCACTTGCGCTTCCCAGTCCGCTGGCGCGTTGGCCGCCATGACCTTGAGGAACACGTCCTCCAGATCGGCGCGGCGAATCTCGATGTCCTGCACCTCGACGCCGGCCTGACGCAATTGGGCCAGAAAGTGCTCTACCTCCTGCGCGTCCTGCGCCACCATCTGCACCACGCGGCCAGTCACGCGCGCCAGTGGCACCAGTGCGGCCGGCAAGGGGGCATCGGTCTTGAAGACCAGCACGTTGCCCGCGGCTGCCTTGAGCAGCTCGGAGGTGCGGTCCAGCGCCACCACATGCCCGCGCTGCAGCATGGCAATGCGGTTGCACAGGGCCTCGGCCTCTTCCAGGTAGTGCGTGGTCAGCAGCACCGTATGGCCTTGTTTGTTCAGCTTGGCGATGAACTGCCACAGCGTCTGGCGCAACTCCACGTCCACGCCAGCGGTAGGCTCATCGAGCACGATGATTGGGGGCTTGTGCACCAGTGCCTGGGCCACCAGCACGCGGCGTTTCATGCCGCCCGAGAGCTGGCGCATGTTGGCCTGTGCCTTGTCGGCCAGGCCCAGGCTGTGCAGCAGCTCGTCTATCCAGTCGTCGTTGCGCGCCACGCCGAAGTAGCCCGACTGGAAGCGCAGCGCCTCGCGCACACTGAAAAAGGGGTCGAACACCAGTTCCTGGGGCACCACGCCGAGCTTGCGGCGCGCGTTGGCGTAATCGGTCAGTACGTCGCAGCCCTGCACCAGCACACGCCCGGCGGTGGCACGTGTGAGGCCCGCCAGAATGCTGATCAGGGTGGTTTTTCCCGCTCCGTTGGGGCCAAGCAGCCCGAAAAACTCGCCTTCCTCAATGTCCAGCGACACCGCGTCCAGCGCCTGGAACGGGCCTTGGGGGGTGGAATAGGTCTTGGTGACGGACTGGAAGGAGACTGCGGCCATGGGAGCCAGCCATTTTAGCCGGCTGGGGTGGGGTTCGCTTCTACGTCGGTCAGCAAGCCATCCACGCCGTACAGCGCAGCCAGGCCGCGCAGCGCGGGCGGCAGCCCAGCGACAGCAAAGCTGCGTCCCCGGGCCAGTGCAGCGCGGCGGCATTCGAGTAGCACCGCCAGGGCCGACGAGTCAAACACTGCAAGGGCCTGCGCGCGAATGCAAACCGGGGCCGTGGCTGATCCAGAGGCCACTGCCCGCAGCAAACCTGCAAGCACGCCGCTGGCCTGGCGAAGCGTCAGTTCGGGGGGCAGCGCAAGGGTATCGGCCAAGGCGTTCAGCCGTTCGCGGCGTTGCTCTTGTTGCGCGCGTCCAGGGTTTCGATCAGGCCGTCGATGCCGCGGGTGTTGATTTCCTGCGCAAACTGGCTGCGGTAGGTTTCCACCAGCCACACACCGAGCACATTGAGGTTGTAGATTTTCCAGCCGGCGCCCTCGCCCGGCGTTTTCTCAAGGCGGTAGTCCAGCTGCACCGGGTCGCCCCGGCCGCGCACTTCGGTGCGCACCAGCACGTCGGTGTCGCCGGGCGCAGCGCGCAGCGGCTTGACGACAATGGTCTGATCGCCCACCTGCGCCAGCGCGCCAGAGTAGGTGCGAATCAGCAGCGTCTTGAAGCCTTCCTCCAGACGCTTTTGCTGCTCAGGCGTGGCGCGGCGCCAGGCCGGGCCAACGGCTGCAGCCGTCATCCGGCGGAAATTCACGTTCGGCATAACGCTTTTGTCGACCAGGGCGACGATACGATCGATGTCGCCCCGCTTGATCGCCGGGTCGGCGCGCAGTTCGGTCAGTATTTCAGTCGACAAGCGGCGCACCAGTGCGTCGGGTGCCTCCGGCGCGGCAAGCGCGGGCGCGAAGGCCAGCGCCCCCAAGCACAGCGCCACCATTTGGCCCATTAAACGTCTTTGCATATCTCACTCTTTTCAATCTGCCCGTCGCGGGCGCAATGTGTGCATTGTGTGGGCAAGGCCGCTTGCCCCGCGTCAGCCAAACGCGCAAATGCCAGACAGGCAAGCAGGGGCACCGGGTGCTCGCCGCGGGCCTTGGCCCCAGAACCCGTCATTCTGGCTCTGGCGGCAAGCGACCATCGTTTGGTGGCCGCGCCTGGCTGCGCAGACGCCCGGCGGTGTCTTCCCGCCGCAATTGCAGATACACGTCGCGCGTAAAGCTGTATTTGTCCAGCGCCGCGCTGTCCAGCACGCTGCCGGCGCGCAGCAGGTTGGCGCGCGCGTCCACTGCGCGCAGCACGTACAAGCTGTTGCGGGCCGAGACTGGGTCCACCGTTGTCACCAGGTTGCCCTTCATATCCAGGGGAAGGGCAGCAGCGTCGCGAATCGTCGACGGCCCCAAAATGGGTAGCACGAAATACGGGCCGGTCGGTACGCCCCAGCGACCCAGCGTCAGGCCAAAGTCCTGCTTGTAACGGTCGATCCCCATCTCGCTGGCCACATCCAGCACGCCAGCAAGACCCATGGTGCTGTTGATGGCAAAGCGGAAGAAGCTCGATACCGCAGGCTCCAGCCGCAGCTGCAACGTGTTATTGACAAACGACCACGCATCACCCAGGTTGGCGAAGAAGTTGCTCACGCCGGTGCGCACAAGAACGGGCGTAGCCTCCTGGTAGGCAGAAGCAACGGGCTTGAGCACGGCGTTGTCCACCACCTCATTGAATTGCGCCATGCTGCGGTTGTAAGGCTCCAGCGGATCGTCCGGGTGCACGTTCGGACCGGTGGCACAGCCTGCAAGCAAGCTGCAGCACAGCACTACAGCCCATGCGGCCTGGCGGTTGTGACGAAGAGAGGTGGTCATGGTTTGCTTGCGCTGTCGGCTGCCGGCACTGCATCGGCGGCCTTGCTGTAAAGAAATTGGCTGATCAGATTCTCCAGCACCACGGCAGACTGCGTGGCCACGATGCGGTCGCCGTCGACCAACATTTGCTCGCTTGGCCCGGCCTCAATACCGAGGTACTGCTCACCCAGCAGGCCGCTGGTCAGGATTTTCACCGAGCTGTCTTTCGGGAAAGCATAGCGGTCCTGCAGGGCCAGGGTGACCCGGGCCTGGTAAATCTTGTCGTCAAACGTGATCGATTCGACACGGCCGACGACCACGCCGGCGCTGCGCACAGCGGCCTTGGGCTTGAGCCCGCCAATGTTGTCGAAGCGCGCCGTGACCTTGTAGCCACTGCGGAAATCAAGCTGCAGCAAATTGGCCGATTGCAGCGCCAGAAACAACAGCGCAGCCGCGCCCAGCATGACGAAAAGCCCCACCCATACGTCTGTTCGCGACTTTTGCATAAAAAGATTCCTTAAAGACTGAACATCAGTGCGGTCAACACGAAATCCATGGCCAGCACCGACAGCGACGCCACGACGACCGTGCGCGTGGTGGCCCGCGCCACGCCCTCGGGGGTGGGTTTTGCGGTATAGCCCTGCAACACTGCGACGAAAGTGACGATGAAGCCAAAAACCACACTCTTCACCACGCCGTTTCCGACATCCCGAAACACGTCGACACCGCCCTGCATCTGGCTCCAGAAAGAGCCGCCATCAATGCCCAGCATGCCTACGGCAACGCCCCAGCCGCCGGCCACGCCTACGGCGCTGAAAACGGCGGCAAGTACCGGCATGGCGACCACGCCTGCCCAGAAACGCGGCGCCAGAATGCGGCGCACCGGGTCCACGGCCATCATCTCCATGGCGCTGAGCTGCTCGCCAGCGCGCATCAGGCCGATCTCGGCCGTCAATGAGGTGCCCGCGCGGCCGGCAAACAGCAGCGCCGTGATCACCGGGCCAAGCTCGCGCAGCAGACTCAGGGCCACGAGCTGGCCCAGTGCCTCGGTCGAGCCAAACCCCTGCAACGTGTAGTAGCCCTGCAGCGCCAGCACAAAACCCACGAACAGGCCGGAGATGGCAATGATGCCAAGCGAGTAATTGCCGAGAAAATGAATTTGGTCGCGCACCAAGCCGGCGCGCCGGGCTGTTGCGGGCAGCAGCAGCACCAGGCGTGCGAACAGCCGCGCAGCACTGCCCACGCGCTCCAGCAGGTCGCGCGTGGCGAACCCGACGTCTGCGGGCTTGAACCAGCTCATGCACGAACTCCCGGTTGCGCGCCAAAATCGTCGTCGATGCTGGGCCCTGCGTAGTGAAAAGGTACCGGCCCCTTTGGCAGCGCATGCACAAACTGGTGCACCAGCGGGTCGGTGCTGGCGCGCACTTCGTCCGCCGTACCTTCTGCCGCCACCCGTCCCGGGCCGAGAATGACCACATGGTCGGCCAGGCGCAAGGTGGCCTCCAGATCGTGCGACACCAAAATGGTGGTCAAACCCATGGCGTCGTTCAGGTGCCGAATCAATTCGGCGGCAGTGCCCAGAGAAATGGGGTCGAGCCCGGCAAACGGCTCGTCGTACATGACGAGTTCCGGGTCGAGCGCAATCGAGCGCGCCAGCGCCACGCGCCGCGCCATGCCGCCAGAGATCTGCGCCGGCATCAGATCGCGCGCACCGCGCAGCCCGACCGCGTGCAGCTTCATGAGCACGATGTCACGAATCAGCGCCTCTGGCAGGTCGGTGTGCTCGCGCAGTGGAAAGGCAACGTTCTCGAATACGCTCAGGTCGGTAAACAGCGCCCCGTACTGGAACAGCATGCCCATGCGTCGGCGCGCGCGGTACAGCTGCTGGATCGACATCCCGCCGACGTCTTCGCCATCAAACAGCACCTTTCCTTGGCCGGCGCGCTGCTGGCCACCGATCAGGCGCAGTACCGTAGTTTTGCCGCCGCCCGACGCCCCCATGATGGCGGTGATCTTGCCCCGCGGCACCCGCAGCGACAAGCCACTGAGCACTTCGCGTTCGCCATAGCCAAAGTGCACCCCGCGCAATTCGACGAGCGCGTCAGTAGCGGGAGTGGACGAGATGGGCATGGAATGAATGTGCTGGCGGGAGACCAGTGAACAACCATCCATCATAGGCGACTTGGCCTGTTCTGCGCTGCCCTCCAACGCAAAGGCTATAATCATAGGCTTTGGTAATGGTGCAGATGTCCCCGGATAGTTTTCTTGGGGACGCTTGCCACCGGCGCCATGTTCCGTCGGCCCTGCCGGTCGGAGCGCTGTCAGCCTTGCCCCGGCGCCCCGTGCGCCCACCGGACCCGAGGGTGCAGCGCCGCCTCCCCTCATATCCTTGGCTGCTGTCAGCGCGCTGCGCGCGGCGCGGCCGCTTTGCGCGGCGCGCCGGTTTTTGCAACCCGCAAGAATAAGGAACTCCGCCCTATGCTCCCTCTCACCACCGCCGCTCCAACGGTGCGCCCGCTGATGCGCCAGGCCACCGGTCTTCATTTGATTGGCGACCTCTATGGCTGCCTGTGCGACAGCGCCCTGATGCTCGACGCCGCGCACCTGGAGAACTTTTGCAAAGAGCGCGTCGCCGCGGCCGGTCTGACGTCTGTCGGCAGCTTGTTCCACAGCTTCGGCGAAGGCGGTGGCGTGACCGGCGTGGTGGTATTGGCGGAATCGCACCTCTCGATCCACACCTGGCCGGAGGCGGGCTATGTGACGCTGGACGTCTACGTCTGCAACTACTCGACCAACAACCGCCCGAAGGCGCAGCAGTTGTTTGACGATATCCAGGCGGCATTCAGTCCGGCCGACCCGCATTTGCATCGGGTTGAGCGGGCGTGACTATTCAGCTCATCCCCCTGAGCGGCTGCGCCGCTTCCCCCTTCTCTCGAATCGCTGCGCGATTCGGGAAGGGGGACAACGCCAGCGCGGCGGGGCGGCCCTTGCGCGGCGTTTGCTGGTATTGGGGCGCGCCGGCATCGACGACTTTGCGCTTGGGTTGCTGAAATGAATGCACCGCAATATGTGGCCGAGCGCCTGACGCCCGACTTCGGCTTCTATTTGCGCGAGGGAAAATTGCTCGCGCGCGTGCAGTCAGAGTGGCAGCAGATCGAGGTGTTCGACAACGCGCTCTTTGGTCGCGTGATGCGCATTGACGACTGTTTCATGACGTCGGAGCGCGACGAATTTTTCTACCACGAGCCCATGGTGCACCTGCCTGCCATCGCGCACCCTGGCCCACGCAGCGCGTTGGTGGTGGGCGGCGGCGATGGCGGCGCAGTGGAAGAGCTGCTCAAGCACCCGACGATGCAACGCGTGGTGCTGGCCGAGCTGGACGGCGCCGTCATCGACATGGCGCGCCAATGGCTGGGCGGCATCCACCACGGGGCACTGGACGATCCACGGGTCGAGATCAGCCTTGGTGACGCACGCGCGTTGATGGAGACCCAGAGCGAGCAGTTCGACCAAATCGTGCTCGATCTCACCGACCCTTTCGGCCCGGCGCTTGACCTCTACACGGTCGAGTTTTACCAGGCCTGCCGACACCGACTTGCGCCCGGCGGTGTGCTGTCGCTGCATCTGGGCTCACCCATCCACCTGCCCCAATCCATGGCGCGCATCGCAGCGTCGCTGCGCGAGGTGTTCCCTGTCGTGCGGCCGTATCTGCAGTACGTGCCGCTGTATGGAACGCTGTGGTGCATGGCCATGGCGTCGGACAGCACCGACCCGGCGCTCATGGACGCGGCAAGCGTCGATGCACGCATCGCCGAGCGCGGGCTTGCCGACCTGCAGCTCTACAACGGCGCTGTGCACCAGGCTTTGCTGGCCCAGCCGAACTTCGTGCGCCAGTTGTTCGCGCAACCGGCAGCACCCATTCACCGGGGCGGGACGCTGCCCGAAGCCACCGACCCGCAGCTTCTGCCTGCCGTGTCGGTGGTGGCCGGCTAAATTAAATCGGCCAGACCTTCACCTCGGTTGCTTCCAAAACGAGAGCTATCAGCGCTTACTGGATAAGCGCTAGATGCCATTTTGCCTTGGATTTTCCCCCTTGACGCTCGATCAACGGGGCAGTTCGCTGGCACCCATCAGAAATTGGTCCACCGAGCGCGCCGCCTGTCGGCCTTCCCGAATTGCCCACACCACCAAGGATTGGCCCCGGCGAATGTCCCCTGCGGCAAACACCCCCGGCACGTTGGTGGCGTAGCCGCCCTCCTCGGTGCTGGCGCGGGCGTTGCCCCGCGCGTCCTTGTCGATGCCAAAGGCGTCGAGCACCTGCGCGACCGGGCTGACAAAGCCCATGGCAAGCAGCACCAGGTCGGCGGGGTAATGCTTTTGCGTCCCTTCCACTTCGGTCAGCTTGCCGTCCCTGAATTCGACCTGCACCGTGGTCAGGCCCTTGACCTTGCCCCGCTCGCCCGTGAACTCCTTGGTGGAAATGGCGAATTCGCGCGTGCAGCCTTCGTCGTGGCTGGAGCTGGTGCGCAGCTTGATCGGCCAGTACGGCCAGGTCAATGGCCTGTTTTCTTCCTCCGGCGGCATCGGCATGACTTCAAACTGCGTGACGCTCGCAGCGCCGTGGCGGTTGCTGGTGCCCACGCAATCGCTGCCG
>JAUCDU010000122.1:0-7737 GCA_034674825.1 Giesbergeria sp. | reverse complement strand
AGACACGCTTGGCAGGCAAGGCTGATATGGGCCAGGTGTCTGCGGCGGTGAAGGCGGCGCTGGCAGGTTGATGCCTGATTGGCGCTGCCCTTGCGCAGGGGGGCGCTTCAACTGGTGACGGTGCTTGGCCGCTACCTATAGAACCCGCAAGAGATGACCATGCCCTCGACACCCACGGCGACCACGTAAGCCGACTTGGTCATCGTCTCGTGTGTCAAAGGGTGCTGCCATTGGTAGTCCACCCAGCCAGTGCCGGGGTTTTGCCCGATCTTCATGATTTCTTTCACGAAGTAGCGGCCATTCACGTCTTTCACGACGTTTCCATCGACGCCAATCACGCGGGGGTTGCCGCCGTTGGCGACGATGGTAGCGCTGGCATCGCACATGCCAAGGTACAAATCGCGATCAACAAAGATACCTTGCGGGTCGCTGATGGCTTGTTTTCCCTGCTCCACCCCATGGGTACGCACGTACTCAGCGCCTGCCTCTGCGAGCGCTTTGGCCTGGTCGGCGTTGCCGTATTCACGCGGGCCCAAATTCCAGCTCTGCACCGACTTCGACAAAGCCAGTGCCTGACCTTGCAAGCTGCCCGCAGTTTGCGTGGCGACTTCGACCAGCGCGCCGTTGCGCTGGGTCGCCTCGTCAATATGCGCAATGGCGCGGCCAATTTCTTCCAGCCCTACGCTTTGCTCCTCGCTTGCGCGCACCATGTCGCCCATGATGTGCGCGACGCGCTGGACCTGCTCGACCATGCCGGACATGCTGCTGCCGGCCTGGTCGGCCAGGCGACTGCCCGATTCCACCCGCTCGACCGACTCGTCGATCAAGCGCTTGATTTGCTGGGCCGCGCTGGCCGAGCGCTGCGCAAGGTTGCGCACCTCGGCGGCGACAACCGCGAAACCTCTGCCCTGCTCTCCTGCGCGTGCTGCTTCGACCGCCGCATTGAGCGCCAGAATATTGGTCTGAAAGGCGATGCCGTCGATCACACCGGTGATGTCGGAAATGCGTCCGGAACTCTCCCGAATCCCGGCCATGGTGTTGACCACGTCGGCGACCACCTGGCCGCCCTGCTTTGCAGCCTGGGCCGCTGAAGTGACGAGTTCATGCGCTTGGCGCGCATGCGCGGTGTTTTCCCGCACCGTAGAAGTCAGCTGCTCCATGGAAGAGGCTGTCTGCTGCAGAGCGCCGGCTTGGGACTCTGTGCGCTGAGACAAGGCATTGTTGTCGCTGGCGACAAAGCCGGACGACGTGGCAATTGCCGTCGTGCCGACGCGCACGTCCACCACCACACGGAAAATGCGCTCGGCAACACCAGCCAGCGCAGCCTGCAGCGGCGCCAGGTTGTCGGCTCCCTCGGTAGGCAGCGGCTCACGCAAATCGCCGTCTGCAAGTCGCACCACCGACTGCTCAAGCGTGCGCAAGCTACGCAGCCAGCGGCGCCACCACCACAAGCTCGCCGCGCCGCCTGCAAGCAGTGCGAGCAGCACCGCAAAGGCCGCTTGACGCACCCACGCGTCATCCGAAAAGAATGCCAACGCAGCCGCAAATACGGACGCAATCACCCATGGAACCGATGCCATGAAAAGAAGACGCATCGATGCCATGAAGTGCTCCTTACTTGAACCGCTATTTTATGCTTCCAAGGCTGGCGCCAATGCGCTCGCATGGACAAGAAAGTCGTCGACCAGCGCAAACTGATCGGGCACATTCAGCGCAGGCGCATGGCCGCAGCCCGCGACCTCCACCACGCGCAAGTTGCCTTGGGCTCCCGGTCCGCGGTCCTTCATCTGCTCCACGGTTTCGCGCATGACCAAATCAGAATCGGCTCCGCGCAGGCAAAGCACCGGAATGTCCAGCGCCTCGTAATGGTCCCAGATCAGGTATTCGTTTTCATGGTGCGTAAACTGCCGCACCATGGCCGGGTCGTAGTGCGGCGTCACCCGCCCGTCGGGCAGGCGGCGCACCGAACTCTCGGTCAGCAAGCGCCATTGCGCGTCTGGCAACCAGCCGTACGGTGCATAGACTTGCCGGAAAAACGCTTCAAGCTCCGTTACGGTGGCAAACGTAGGCGGGCTGCCCGCATAAGACTTGATGCGCTCAAGCGCAGCCGGGGCAAGCTCGGGTGCATTGTCGTTCAGGACCAGGCTGCGAATGGCGCCTTTGAGGGAGGGCTCGAACAGGCCGCTGGCACAGACGGTTCCAATTGCGCCCCCCATGGAGGTACCGACCCAATGGGCCTGCTGAATGCCCAGCTGCCTGAACAGATCCGCCGCAATGCGTGCGTAAAAACGCAGCGTGTACTCTTCATCCGGATGCGTGCTCCACTGACTCAGGCCGCGCCCGACGGTATCCGGGCAGATCACCCGGTAACGATCGGCCAGGTGGATCGCAAGTGGGTCCATGTCGCGCCCGGTCCGTGCCAGCCCGTGCCAGGCGATCACGACCGGCGCATCTTCTGGGCCCCAGGCGGTGTAGTGAATTTCGTATCCACAGCAAACCACGTAGTGCGAGCTCGATTGCATAAAGATACCTTCCAGTGACACAGGCAAGTCCACCCAAAACCGGCAGCTCCAAGGGGCTGGATCGGCTACGTGGCTGCCAAGAATGGGCGAAGCGAACGGAAAAAATGTGGCGCAATGCGCCCAAGCGGGGTGGGCCCCATGCCGGGAACCCACCGCTCTGAATAAGCCTGCGCCTAGCTGGCGCGAGGCATCGCGATCACTCGGGTACCGAGATCACACCAGCTGTCACGGAAATGCTGTTTTCTGCAAGTGGCGCAGCGGCAATCGCCGGCAGGTTCGCTGCGGTCAAGGCAGGTGCACTGCCGGGAGCGCCGCCACGTGGCGAAGTACGAACTACCTGGCTGGCTGGCAGCTTTGCCCCCGTCGTCAAATGCGCATACATGGCATCCAGCGCACGGTTCAGATACACATGCAGCGGGATATAACGGCTGTCGTAACCAGGCAGAATGGTCGGAAGGCCGATAAAGCTGTCAAAGTGCTGTGCGTTTGCCACCTCGATGTAGCTTAGCCGGCTGCCAGCGCCTTCCACCTTCTTATTGAGTGCTACGTACGGGCGCGAGGTATGGTTCACGGGCAACAGTGCGTCGGCGCGGCCGTGGACAATGATCGCAGGCTTGCCACGCAAGTTACCGTTGCGACGGGTTTCGTCCAGCCCCGCCTGCAGCTTCTTCGCTGCGGCGTCGGTGCCCGTCACGAGGTTGCGCAGACATACTGCACCGTCGGTATTCCAGTCTGGAACTCCGGCTGCGGAGAACGAAAGGAAGTCCCGGGCCGATCCAAACTTGCTCAGGTTATTGACCAAATTCACGCCACCAGTGGGCGGTACACCATTGCCCGTAGCAAACATGCCGGCCAGAGCCGCCGGGGCAAGTGGCGTCACCGCGCCAGCAGCCGTCGTCGCAGCGTAGCTAAAGCCGCACAGGTTGTCCTGAACACTCGCGCGCGAAAGGCTGTTGGCGAAGGTAACAGCCACTGCAGGCGCAACCTCAAACGCAATCAGCGACGCGTGCAACGCATCAGAATCTCCTTCCCAGCCGTAGTCCCGCAGCTTCTGCAGAGCCTCTTCAGCTTGCGCTGCCGTAGTGGATGCGCTGAGCAGGCCACGCGCGGCCAGAGCACTGCAGCGATTGGGGGCAACGGGGAACGCAGCGCCCGCAAAGCCAACCGCGTATGCGGCAGCGTAAGGGGTCGTCGCAATCGAAGGCGCCAATGCTGCGCAGGATTGATAGAGATTGGCGTAGGTCGTGAAGTCGATCAACGGCTTTGCGACAGTGGCAACGTCAACACCGCCACGTTTCACGGTCACGCCGGGGTTGGCCGGCATTTCAATTGCCGGCTCCGACACGGCGACACCGCTGATCAGCCCTTGTGTGTCCAGCTCGGCCGCAGCAACGGCCGCGCCACCCCCATTGGAGATGCTGGAAGCAATCGTGATCGTATTCTTGGGGGTATACGTTTGAAGGTGCTTGCTACCCTCCACTTCGCCGTATTTTTCGTTGATCGCCCAATAGGCGAACTCAATCGCCTGCAGCGTGGTCTTGCCCCAATCGCGCTCAGCATTCTGGCCAGAGTGAGCATGCTTGAAGGCGAAGCGGTTGGGCGTGGCAGCGTTGAAGGCCGTCAGCTCGGTCGCGGTCAGGCCGGCATTGAAAGCAGCATTCTTGCCTGCAGCGGCAGCACTTGTACGCGTGCCATCCATCAGCGGCACGGTGTCGTTCATCAGGTCGTGCGGAGCGGCCCCGGTACCCTTGTCCGAGTAGGCCACAGCGCAACCGCGCTTCAGGCCCCATTCACCGGTCGAGATGCCCGCATACACGCCGCGCGAACCTGAGGCGGTCGCCGTAATGATGCAAGGCTTTTTGGGGTCGAAGCTTGCAGGCAACTGCACCATCAGTGTCACGTTCTGGCGGCCACTGCCGTCGTCGGCAAAGGCGATGTATTCGGTTCCGGCAATCTTGCCCTCGCCCGCCACGACCTTGCCGTCGGCCGACACGTTCGGACCGTAGAACACACCGTAGCCCCCAGCGGCCGTCATGTCGAGCATGGCGCGATAGTTGGTATGGATCGCGGTACGGCGCAGCTCGGCGGCAGTAGGGTTGACCGGATCGGCGTACGCAGGCGCTACAGGTGCAGCAAGACCGGTCGCGCCAAGCCCAGCCGTCAGCAAGTCGTCGCTGGCTCCATCGTATGCCGTGGCCTTCACGCTGCCAAGAAAACTTGGCTTGACATTGACGGGGTCAGAACCCCCTCCGCAGGCGCTCAGCACCGCTGCCGCAACCAGTGCGGGCACAAAAGGGATCAAGCGTTTTTTCATACAAGTCTCCTGGTGAGTGAGTTTTTATCAACCAAAAAATCGTGCTGCCGTCAGCCGCGCCGGCGGGCAGCGCCCGCGCGAAGGCGCCCTACCACACCCGTAGGAAAGTAGTAAACCGACAAAACAAACAGCAAGCCAAGCCACAGCAACCACCGGTCGGGCGAAAGCAGCGCTGCCAACCAAGGCAGATTGCTGCTGGCTGCTTCACTGCCAAGGCGCAGCAAGTCCTGCAGATAGCTCTGCGCGATCATGAAAAGCACGGCACCAATGGCCGCGCCATAGATGGTGCCCATGCCCCCTATCACGACGATAAGCAGCACGTCCATCATGATTTCAAACGCCAGCGAAGTGTCCGGCCCGTTGTAGCGCAACCAAATGGCCAGCATGGCACCGGCCAGGCAGGCAAACAAGGCGGAAAGCACGCTGGAGAGGGTGCGGTAGAGCACCACGCGATAGCCAATGGCTTCTGCACGGAACTCGTTCTCGCGAATGGCCTGCAACACGCGGCCAAAGGGTGAGTTGACAATGCGCAGCATCATCAGGATCAACACCACTGCCGCGACGAACAGCAGATAGTAGGTAAGCAGACGGCCATCGATCGAGACGCCAAGAAACGGGTCTTCAAAAAACTCATGGCTCGGCGTGAGCAGCTCGGGCAGCCGGAATGTAAGCCCGTCTTCGCCGCCGGTGATCTCGAACAGCTGCGAAGCCAGAGTTTGAAATGCAGCAGCAACTGCCAAGGTAATCATGGCAAAGAAAATGGCGCGCACCCGCAGCGAAAACAGACCCACGGCGAGCGACAGGAAGAAGCTCAGTACCAGAGCGCCCAGGATGCCCACCGCAAGGGCATCCCAGCCAGCGCCCATGCGGGTGCTTGCCACCGCTACGCCATAGGCACCAATGCCAAAGAACATGGTGTGGGCGAAGCTCACGATGCCGGTATAGCCCAGCAACAAGTCAAAGCTTGCGACCAGCACCACAAAGATCAGGACCTTGGCCGCCACCGAGAGCGCCTTGACGCCAGGGAACAGGAAAGGCGCAAACGCCAAGCCAAGCAAAATGGCAACCAGCAACACGCCCAGAATACGGCTGCGCGGGAAGTCGCCAGAGAGAATTCGATTCAACATAAGGAATGGCTCCGGCTCAACGGTTTGTGACCGCGTACACACCCTGTGGACGCCACAGCAATATGGCGACCATCAATGCGATGTTGGAGAAAAGCGCGACCTTGGGCATCAGAAACCCGGTGTAGTTCGCCATCAGGCCTACCAGCAACGCCCCGATCAACGCGCCGCCCGTGCTGCCCAACCCGCCGATGATGATGACGATGAAAATCAGTACGTTGACATGCGCGCCCATCTGCGGAATCACGCTTTGCTGGTACAGCCCCCACATCACGCCGCCCAGACCTGCGAGCGCGCTGCCGGCCACAAAGACGCCAATGAACAGACGCCGAATGCGATAGCCCAGCGACTCGACCATCTCACGGTCCTGCACGCCAGCGCGAATCAACAGGCCCAGCTTCGTGCGCGCCAGCGTCCAGGCCAGCAGCGCGAACACCAAGAGCCCGACCACCACGGCGATCAAACGGTACTTTTCAATGGCCGCGTCACCGAGGAAAAACGAACCGCTCATTCCTTGTGGCAGTGGCAGCGGAATTTGCGCAGGACCCCAGACCACCTTGATGAGCTCTTCGCCGATGATCATGCCGCCCATGGTGATAAGAATTTGCTTCAGGTGGTTACCGTACACCGGCCGAACAATGAAGCGCTCGAAGGCCAGACCTACGGCCGCCGCCACCAGCATTGCAATCACCATGGCTGGCAGCACCGCCACCATGTTCCGCCAGAGCTCCTGCGACTGCGTCCAGTCCGACATGCTGCCCAGCACACTCACGGCCACAAAGGCGCCGAGCGCAATAAACAAACCATGACCAAAGTTCAGCACGTCCATCAGGCCGAACACAAGCGTCAGGCCCGAAGCGATGATGAAAATGATCATGCCCATCGCCAGACCGGCGATCGTGAGCGTGACCCAGGTTGAGGTCGATCCGATAAACGGAAGCACCGCAAGTGCCAGTATCGGCACCAAGGCCAGCGGCTTCCAATCAAGTTCACGCCAGTTCATGCCAGATCTCCGCAAGCCGCATTGTTTACTATCATTTTCATAGCTACCATTACATTAGGAATATGCGCTAGAGGGCGAAAATTCTTAAAATTCAAAGCGCCAGACCGAGCAGCGACTGCTGCAAAGCCTCGTCCTGCGCCAACGCGGCCATGCTGCCTGCATGGACCACGCGGCCGTTGTCCATGACCGCTACTGTGTCGCCCAGGCGTTTGGCAAAGCTGATGTTCTGCTCCACCAGCAAGATGGTTACACCGCGTTTTTTGAGCTGTTCGAAGGCCGCGATCATGTTGTTGATGATGGCGGGCGCGAGGCCCTTGCTCGGCTCGTCCACGATGAGCAGTTCGCGCGGCTCAATGATGGCGCGCGCCACTGCCAGCATCTGCTTCTGGCCCCCGGAGAGCTTGCCCGCCGGGTGGTTCCAGAATTTCTCCACAGCCGGAAAAAGCTGAAAAATCCAGGCCAGGCGCTCTTGGTCCATCTGCGCGACGCTGCGCGCACCACGCGCCGCAAGCACCATGTTTTCGCGCACGGTCAAATCTGAAAAGATGCCCATGTTTTCGGGCACGTACGCGATGCCGAGTTCGGCAATCTGTGGTGTCGTCATCTTGCTGACGTCCTGACCGGCAAAATGCACACTTCCTTGTGACGCGCGCCACAGGCCCATGATGGTGCGCAGCGTCGTCGTCTTGCCAGCGCCGTTGCGGCCCAGCAGCATCGTCACCTCGCCCCGCGGCACGACCAGGTCGACACCGTGCAGGATGTGGTACGCCTCAA
>JAUCDU010000121.1:0-7764 GCA_034674825.1 Giesbergeria sp. | reverse complement strand
TACAGCCCTGCAAAACCCCCTTGACTACACAATGGTCAAGGGGGTTTCGCTTTTGGGGGGCCAAGGAGGCATAGAGCGCCCCGCAGCACCCTAAAATACTGTATATTTATACAGTATTTTAGGGTGCTGATCCGTGTCTCTTTCTCTTCGATGTCTGGCTGATGCTTCCTATGCGCTCTCTTGGGCGGGTATGCATGGGCTCAGATCAGGAAACCAGTTCGAGCTCTCCGAGGATCCAGTACGAACTACTGGGTATGCACTTCTGGACGCGCAGCTGCCTGGCGGTGGTTGGCCTTTAGGGGCGCTGATTGAGATCCTTTCTCCCACTCAGCAAGCGCCCGAATGGCAATTGATCGTGCCTGCGCTTGCAAAGCAGCTCGCGGAAACGTCAGGTTCCGTACTGATGGTGCAGCCGCCTTACGAGCCTTGCGGTAGGCTGTTGCAGCATCAGGGCGTTCCTGCACGGCGTCTCTATCAAGTGCTTGTGGGCGATGTACTTCAGCGCTTATGGGTTTGTGAACAGGCTCTGCAATGTGCTGAGGCTTCGGTGGTGATGGCGTGGCTGCCTGGCGCTGCGTATCCGGCGTTGCGGCGCTTGCACGTTGCGGCGAGCAAGCAAAAGATTTTGTTTTGGGCATTTCGTCCGAAGTCTGATCTTTCCTTCGCTTCCCCAGCTGCGCTTCGCGTGTTGGTTGCGCAAAAGTACACAGGCGCGTTGCGGCAGCTTGAGTTGAGCATTCCCAAACGGCGTGGTCCTGTGCTCGATCGTGACGTGGTGTTGACTGCGGACGATGCACGACTTGCAGAGGTGTTGGGAGGGCGCGCCATCACCAGCAGGGCCGTCTCTGTCGGCCCGCATGCAGGTCCGCATGAACAAGAGGTCGGAGCAGGCTCTGTGGTACGTCTTCCTCTCCAACGCTTTGCAGCGTGATCTCAGGACGATGCCCATGCCGTGCTGGATTGCCTTTGATGTCCGGGATGCACAAGCTTCCAATGGGCAGCTGACGCAGCCTCCCGCTTGGTTGGCCTTGCGATTCACTTCGCGCGTCGCCTTGCATGAAGAAGCGGTCCTGATGGAGATTTCGGACAGCCTGCGTTTGTGGGGCGGGCAGGCATCGTTGGTGCGCCAGCTTCGCGCTTGCCTGGAGTCGGCAGGCTTTTCTGTGCAGCATGTGGTGCAAGGGGAAACTTCCCTGCAGGCGCTGGCGATGCTGCGCATTGCATTGGCCGGGAATGCCCTGCCGCAGCTCATTCCGCGTGATTTGCCTTTGCATACTTTGAGCGCGCTGCGGCCCCATGTGGCCCCATTGGCGCATATGGGTTGCAACACCTGGGGCGATTTGCAAGCCCTGCCACGGGGCGGCGTGGCCCGGCGCTTTGGGGCTTCCGTGCTGCAGGCATTGGATAGGGCGCTTGGGAAGACACCCCATGGCCTGCACTGGCTCGCATTGCCAGAAGTGTTCGACATGGCCGTCGAATTGCCCGCATTGGCCGATGCTGGGCCCGCGCTGCTGCACGCTGCAAGTCGCTTGCTGCAGGCCATGCAGTCGTGGCTGCAGGCGCGCCAGCAAGGCGTCTTGGCATTCGAGTTTTCCTGGAAACACGATTTGCGGCGTTTCGACGGTGTGGATCTGCCTCGTGAAGCGTCGTTGTCCATCCGCACCGCCAAGCCGACGCAAGATATGGCGCACCTTCGGCGTCTGCTGGGCGAACGTCTGGAGCGCACCACGCTGGCGGCGCCTGCCAATCAGATCCGGGTGCGCATCCACCAGTCGGCTTCTTTGCCGCACGTCAATGCCAATCTGGCTTTTGATTCGGCTGCGCCGTCTGCAGGCATGGCCTGGCACGAATTGGTAGAGCGGCTGGGCGCGCGCTTGGGCGCCCACAACGTGCAAATGCTCGAATTGCAGGACGACCACCGTCCCGAAGCCATGCAGCGTTGGCACCCTGCAAGCGAAGAGCGCGTGGCAAATGCGCCCGCTGCACTGAATTCTTCTCCCCACGCCATGGATGCCCGGCTGCTGCCTGCGTGGTTGGTTCGTCCTGCCAAGGCTTTGTCGTTGCGGGGCGGAAAACCCTGGCACCACGGAGCTTTGCGTCTGCTGTGCGGGCCGCAGCGGCTTGAAGCGGGGTGGTGGGAAGAGTCCGATGGGGCGGGCGACAGTGCGGCGTTGGCGGTGCGCGATTACTTCGTCGCGCACAACGATGCGGTGGGCTTGGTCTGGATTTACCGCGAACGCTTGCCGCGCGGCAAAAACGATGGTGCCGAGCGCTGCCGCTGGTTTCTGCAGGGCATTTATGGCTGAGGCGCGCGGCCAGCGTCAGGAAAAAGCGCTGCCCGATTACGCGGAGCTGCACTGCGTCAGCAGTTTCAGCTTTCAGCGCGGGGCTTCGCAGCCCGAGGAGCTGGTTGAGCGCGCGGTGGCCCTGGGGTATCGCGCTTTGGCCATTACCGACGAATGCTCTGTCGCAGGCGTGGTGCGCGCGCATGCCGCCGCCAAAGCCCATGGCCTGCAATTGCTGTTCGGCAGCGAGTTCCGTTTTGAGGGCTTCGCCATGGTGGTGCTGGCGCGCAACCTGGAAGGCTGGGGAAACTTGTGCGAGTGCATCACCGCGGCGCGCCGGGGAGCGGACAAGGGAAGCTACAGCACAGAAGCCGCAAGCGGGCACTTCGCGCTGCTGCAGCATTGCGAGTTGTTGCTGATTCCAGATAGAAACCGGGAAAATACTTCTGATTTGATAGCTGTCAGCGCTTGTGTATCAAGCGCTAGAGCCCTATTTTGCTTAAATTTTTCCCTGGTGGTCGAGTTGCTTCTGGCGGCGGACGATGCCTTGTGGCTGGCCACCCTGCAGCAAGCCGCTGCGGATCACGGCCTGCCACTCGTCGCCGCCGGCGACGTGCACATGCACGTGCGCTCGCGCAAGCCCTTGCAGGATGTGATGACGGCGATTCGCATGGGCCGCCCCGTCTCCGCCTGCGGCCAGCAACTGCAAGCCAATGCCGAGCGCCATCTGCGCCAGCGCGAGCGGCTCTCAAGCATCTACCCGCCCGCGCTGTTGCAGGCAACGCTGGAAGTGGCGGCCCGCTGCAGCTTCAGCCTGGATGAAATCCGCTACCGCTACCCGCTGGAGGCCGTACCGGCAGGCATGACACCCAGCGAAGGCCTGGCCTGGCTCACCTGGGAAGGCGCTGCTGGTCGCTACCCCGAAGGCGTGCCCGACTCGGTGCGCCGGCAGATTGCGCACGAGCTTGGCTTGATTGCCGATTGCCAGTACGAGATGTACTTCCTCACGGTGCACGACATCGTGCGATTTGCGCGGGGCGAGGGCATTCTCTGCCAGGGACGCGGCTCGGCCGCCAATTCCGCTGTGTGCTTTTGTCTGGGGATTACGGCGGTGGACCCGACGCAATCGCAGCTGCTGTTCGAGCGCTTCATCAGTCGTGAGCGCCGCGAGCCGCCGGACATCGACGTGGATTTCGAGCACCAGCGCCGCGAAGAAGTCATTCAGTACATCTACAGCAAATACGGGCGCGAGCGCGCCGCGATTGCCGCCGTCGTCACCACCTACCGCACGCGCAGCGTGCTGCGCGACGTGGGCAAGGCGCTGGCTGTTCCTTCTGCGCTTATCGACGCCTTTGCCAGCGAGCACCACTGGTTTGACAAAGACTTCGCGGCCGAGCGCTTGGTCGTGCTGGCCCAGCAATGCGCGGAAGAGGGCGGCGCCCCGGCCATCTCGCTGCGTACCGCGCGCCTGTGGCTGGAGCTGTCTGCCCAGCTGCGCGGGTTCCCGCGCCACCTGAGTCAGCACGTGGGCGGCTTCGTCCTGACGCAAGGCAAGCTCACGCGCCTCGTGCCGGTAGAAAACGCCGCCATGCCCGAACGCTCCATCATTCAGTGGGACAAGGACGACCTGGACGAGATGGGCCTTATGAAAGTCGACGTGCTGGCTCTGGGCATGCTCTCGGCGCTGCGCCGCGCCCTCGATTTGCGTGCGCTGGTGCGAGGCCAGCGCTGGGACCTGGCCGACATTCCGCGTGAGGATCCTGCTACGTATGCAATGGCCTGCGCGGCCGACACCACCGGCGTTTTCCAGATCGAGAGCCGGGCGCAGATGAGCATGCTGCCGCGCTTGCAGCCGCGCACCTTCTACGACCTGGTGGTGCAAGTGGCCATCGTGCGGCCAGGACCGATTCAGGGCGGCATGGTGCACCCGTATCTGCGGGCCAGAGAGCAAGTGCGAAGGGGCAGACAGCCGAAGCTGGAGTATCCCGCTCTGGAGCCGGCGCTGGGGCGTACGCTGGGCGTGCCCATCTTTCAAGAGCAGGTGATGCAAATCGCGATTACCGCTGCCGGTTTCAGCGCCGGGCAGGCCGACGATCTGCGCCGCTCCATGGCCGCCTGGAAGCGCCGTGGCGGCGTACACAAGTTTGAGCGCCCCCTGATAGACGGCATGGTGGCGCGTGGCTATCGGCCCGAATTCGCCGAGGCCATCTTTCAGCAGATGCTCGGTTTTGGCGAATACGGCTTTCCCGAAAGCCACGCCTACAGCTTTGCCTTGCTGGCCTACAGCAGCAGCTGGATGAAGTGCCACGAACCCGCGTGCTTTCTCGCAGCCTTGCTCAATTCGCAGCCTATGGGGTTCTATGGCCCGTCGCAATTGGTGCAGGATGCACGTCGCCATGGGGTGCGTGTTCTGCCGATAGACGTGATCCGAAGCGATTGGGACTGCACGCTGGAGGATCTTCCACCAAGACCGTTTTTGCCTCTTGCATCGGTCGATTCGGGTGCTGTGGATTCAACCGCATTGCCCAGCATTCGACTCGCGCAGCCTGCGGTGCGCCTGGGTTTTCGCTTGGTCGCGCAATTGCCCCGCGAAGCCGCTGAGCGCTTGGTACAGGCAAGAGCAAAGACGCCATTCTTATCCACCCAGGATATGGCTTCGCGCGCTCAATTGAGCATCGCGCACCTGCAAGCCCTTGCAGCGGCCGATGCCTTGGCGCCGCTTTCAGGCCACCGGCGCCACCAGGTCTGGGACGCCGCCGCGCAGCATGCAATGCCGCAGTTGCTGCGCGACGCGCCCGTGCACGAGGAGACCCCTGACCTGCCGCGTGCGCAGGAGGGGGAGGAGATCGTGTTTGATTACGCTGCCACAGGCTTCACGTTGCGTCGTCATCCATTGGCGCTTTTGCGATCCCGGCTCTCCAGAGCAGGTTTGTGCACGGCGCTGCAATTGCGCGCCATGGCCGACGGCAAAACAGTGCGCGCCTGCGGCATTGTCACGGTTCGCCAGCGACCTGGGAGTGCAGGGGGCACCATGTTTGTGACCTTGGAGGACGAGACAGGGCCCGTGAATGTGATCGTCTGGCCCGCTCTGATCGATGCATGGAGAGACGTTCTGCTGAAGTCGCGCTTGCTGGCCGTAGAAGGGTTGTGGCAATGTCATCCGGGCGCATCGGGCGTGCGCCACCTTGTAGCACGCAGGTTTCGTGACTTCACGCCTTTGCTGGGGCGGATGGCAAGCGCATTGGCTCGCAGCCGTGACTTCCATTAGGTGCATCGGCGCTACGTACGCAGTGCGCACCGAGATCGAGTGCGTGATGCGTCGCGCCTGAAGTCACTTTTCAGATCATGCGGTGAATATTTCTTAATGTGGAAAGTCGCGGGAAAATTTGAGAGATTCTGAAGTGCATATTTCGAAGAAATTCTCTCGCAATGTGGGGCTTCACACGCAACGCATTGATTTTGAAAGAATTAATTTAACTCTTCTATAAGACATAAGAGCTTGCGCGGGTCTTATAGAAGACTTAAAGTAGAGCCCATGCAGCGCCGAACCGCGCCATCGATTTTCAACCTTCATGGAGTCCACATGCCCCAATCCCTGACCCAACAACTGAGCCGCGAGCAGCAAGTAGCTGCCCTGGAAAAAGACTGGGCACAAAACCCCCGCTGGAAAGGCGTCAAGCGTGGTTACAGCGCTACAGACGTCGTGCGCCTGCGCGGTAGCCTGCAGCCTCAGCACACGTTGGCCCAGCGCGGCGCCGAGAAGCTGTGGGAAAAGGTCAACGGCGGTGCCAAGAAGGGTTACGTCAATGCTTTTGGTGCCATCTCTGCTGGCCAAGCCATGCAGCAGGCCAAGGCTGGCCTGGAAGCGGTCTACCTGTCGGGCTGGCAAGTGGCTGCTGACGGCAACACGTCCGAAACCATGTACCCCGACCAGTCGCTGTACGCGTACGACTCGGTGCCTACCATGGTGCGCCGCATCAACAACACCTTCAAGCGCGCAGACGAAATCCAATGGTCGCGTGGCATCAACCCAGGCGACCAGGAATTCATCGACTACTTCCTGCCTATCGTGGCCGATGCGGAAGCCGGCTTCGGCGGCGTGCTCAATGCCTTCGAGCTGATGAAGAACATGATCTCGGCAGGCGCTGCCGGCGTGCACTTTGAAGACCAACTGGCCGCCGTGAAGAAGTGCGGTCACATGGGCGGCAAGGTGCTCGTGCCTACACAGGAAGCCTGCGAGAAGCTGATTTCGGCCCGTTTCGCGGCTGACGTGATGGGTGTTCCAACGCTCATCTTGGCCCGTACCGACGCAGAGGCCGCCAACCTGATCACCTCTGACCACGACGCCAACGACAAGCCCTTCCTGACCGGCGAGCGCACGCAAGAAGGTTTCTACCGTGTCAAGAACGGTCTGGAGCAGTCGATCAGCCGTGGTGTGGCTTACGCACCGTATGCCGATCTGGTGTGGTGCGAAACCGGCGTGCCCGACATCGGCTTCGCCCGTGAGTTCGCCCAGGCTGTGCTGGGTGCCTGCCCTGGCAAGCTGCTGTCGTACAACTGCTCGCCTTCTTTCAA
This sequence comes from Giesbergeria sp., assembly GCA_034674825.1. Taxonomy (GTDB): domain Bacteria; phylum Pseudomonadota; class Gammaproteobacteria; order Burkholderiales; family Burkholderiaceae_C; genus Simplicispira. Next base: position 904 of record JAUCDU010000121.1, on the reverse strand, counting down.
CTGGAAGAAAAACCTCAACGACAAGCAGATCGCTTCGTTCCAGGAAGACCTGTCGGCACTGGGCTACAAGTTCCAGTTCATTACGCTGGCCGGTATCCACATCAACTGGTTCAACACCTTCAAGTTTGCGCACGCCTACGCGGCGGGCGAAGGCATGAAGCACTACACCGAAATGGTGCAAGAGCCTGAGTTTGCGGCGCGCGAGCAGGGCTACACCTTCGTGTCGCACCAGCAGGAAGTGGGCGCGGGCTATTTTGACGACGTGACCACCGTGATTCAGGGCGGTACTTCGAGCGTAAAGGCATTGACTGGCTCAACCGAAGAAGAGCAGTTCCATTGATTTGACGCGTTGATATGAAAGGCCCGCAACGCATGTTGCGGGCCTTTTTTTGTAGCGGGTAAAATGACACGATGAATCCACCAACAAGGGCGAGAAAGGCATTTTGGTTATGACACCGCGAACTACACCGGAGATGGTCACCAGCCGCTGAGGCTGGTTGTTCGCGCCTGCACAGGATTCAACCTTTACCCTGAAAAGCGCGGACATGGTCCGCGCTTTTTGCTTTTAAAGCGCTGCGCGGCTTCCCCAGGATTTGACAAGGATTCCCATGATTCACATCACCCTTCCCGATGGTTCGCAGCGCGAGTTTCCAGGCCCCGTATCCGTGGCGGAGGTGGCTGCGTCAATCGGCTCCGGACTTGCCAAAGCTGCGTTGGCTGGCAAGGTCGGTGACAAAATCGTTGATACCAGCTTCCTGATAAGCGAAGACAGTCCACTCGCTATCGTGACGGCCAAGGACGCTGAAGGCCTGGACGTCATTCGCCACTCGACCGCGCACTTGCTCGCCTATGCAGTCAAGGAGTTGTTTCCAGAAGCGCAGGTCACGATTGGACCCGTGAGTGA
>JAUCDU010000120.1:0-7766 GCA_034674825.1 Giesbergeria sp. | reverse complement strand
TTGAATACATGGATGTCGGCGCCACCAACGGCTGGCGCATGGACGAGGTGCTGCCGTCGCGCGAGGTCATCGCGCTGCTTCGCGCCGAGCTGCCGCTGGTGCAGCTCGACCCCAGCGCGCCCGGCGAAACCGCCGAGCGCTGGGGCTACGCCGATGCCACTGGCCGGCACGACCCGCAACTGGGCGAAGTGGGTGTGATCAGCAGCGTCACCCAGGCCTTCTGCGGCGCCTGCAACCGCGCGCGCCTCTCCACCGAAGGGCGCATGTACCTGTGTCTGTTCGCCGGCCAGGGCTACGACCTGCGCGCGCTGCTGCGCGGCGGTGCCACCGATGTCGAAATGGAAAACGCCATTGCCGGCATCTGGCAAGGCCGCAGCGACCGCTACTCCGAGCTGCGCGCCAGCTTGCCTGCAGACGCCAATCCAGGTGGCGCCGAGCGGCGCCGCATTGAAATGAGCTACATCGGTGGGTGAGACCTGGCCCTTGCCATGACAGGCCTTCCGGGCGTTACCGGCTTGGTGCTTGCCGGCGGCCGTGGCTCGCGCATGGGCGGGCTGGACAAAGGCTTGCAAATGTTTCGCGGCGTCCCGCTGGCGCTGCATGCGCTGCGCCGCCTGCAAGACCAAGTGGGCACGGTGGCGCTCAATGCGAACCGCAATCTCACCACCTATGAAACGTTCGGCGTTCCGGTCTGGCCCGATGCCGATGACCACTACAGCGGCCCGCTGTCGGGTTTTCTCAGCGGCCTGGAGCGCTGCCAGACGCCCTGGCTGCTGACCGTGCCCTGCGATACGCCCCGCTTCCCGCTTGACCTGGCCCAGCGCCTGGCGCATGCGGCAGAACGCGACCAGGCCGACATCGCCATGGCAGCCGCACCGGAAGTCGGCGCGGACGGCGAAGTGCGCCTGCGGCCGCAGCCCGTGTTCTGCCTGCTGCGGCTGGCATTGCGGGACTGCTTGGCCGGATTTATCCAGAACGGCGGACGCAAAATTACCGAGTGGACGGGCCAACAGCGGTGCACGCTGGTGCCCTTTGACGCGGCGGGCGACGACGCCTGCGCTTTCGTCAACGCCAACACTGTTGCCGAGCTGCGCAATCTGGAGATGCAAGACCAGCCACCAGGCCACCCCTGACCCACGAACGACATGGCCGCTGGGCTTCAGCCGCTGGTCCCGCATGCGAATTCGTATGACATACGGCATCGGGTCCCAGTTGCTACGCTTGCATGTCACTTTCACGGAGCCGCAAATGCCCTACACCCCCCAACACCTTGCTGCTGAACCCAGCCGCGAGCAAATCGACCAGCTTGCCGAGCCTACCGTGCTGGAATTCGGCGCGCCGTGGTGCAGCCATTGCCTGGCCGCCCAGCCCCACATTGAGCGCGCGCTCAAGGGTCAGCCTGCAGTCGCCCACATCAAGGTGGAAGACGGCAAGGGCCGGCCGCTGGGCCGCAGCTTCGGCGTGAAGCTCTGGCCGACGCTGGTGTTTTTGAAGCGCGGGCAGGAAGTGGCGCGTTTGGTGCGGCCGCAGTCGGCGGGGGCGATCGAAGAAGCGATGCAACAGCTGGGCGCGTAAAACCCGCATCCAGCATACGTCTGCGCGAACCGGCGTAGTGCGGATCGGGCCAGGTTGCAAGGCGCAAGGAGCTAGGCAGTACGCCCCAAGACTTGGTCGACGCCCCGATTGGCCAGCGCGTCAGCACGTTCGTTGCCCGGATCACCCGAGTGGCCTTTGACCCAGCGCCAGTCGATGCGGTGCCCGGCATCGCTCACAAGCGCGTCCAGCCGCTGCCAAAGTTCGACGTTCTTCACCGGTTGTTTGGCAGCGGTGCGCCAGCCGCGCGCCTTCCAGCCATGAATCCATTCGGTGATGCCCTTGCGCACGTACTCGCTGTCCAGGTACAAGGTGACGGCGCAGGGGCGCTTGAGCGCGGCCAAGGCTTCAATCACCGCCAGCAATTCCATGCGGTTGTTGGTGGTGGAAAGTTCGCCGCCAAACAGCTCTTTCTCGGTCGCCCCCGATCTCAGGATGGCGCCCCAGCCGCCAGGGCCAGGATTGCCCTTGCAGGCACCGTCGGTGTAAATCACGATCTCGTTCACGCAGTGTTCCCCGTCTTTCCAGTTCTATCGCTGGTATCGGCAGCGACCGAGCTGCGGTTGGCCACCGGCACCTGCGCGCCGGCGCGCTTGGTGTCGGTGCGCCAGGCAGGTTCGAGCAAGCGCATGCTGTGCACGCGCTTGACCGCCACCACAAAATAGGCGGCGCCAAAGATCGGCCAGGCGCGCGCGCCCAAGGGGTCCATCCAGCGAAAACGCTCGAGCCAGCGGGCGCTGCGTACCGCCGGGCGGTAGCAGCCAAATTCCATCGATTCGATCTCAAAGTCCAGCAGTCGCAGCCAGTCGCGCAGCCGCCAGTGGCCAATCATTTCGCCGCCCTCGGGCAGGTAGAGGTGGCCGTAGCCCAGCCGCCGATAAAGACGCGCGCGCGCCTGTTGCCAGGCCCAAAGGCTCACGGGATTGAGGCCGCTGATCACAAGTTTGCCCTCAGGCACCAGCACACGTGCGGCTTCCCGCAAGGCTGCGTGTGGGTCGTGGCTCGATTCCAGCGTGTGTGGCAGCAATAGCAGGTCTAAGCTGCTTTCGGGGAAAGGCAAGGCAACAGGGTCGGCAAGCAGCTGGGGCAAAACACCACCTGAAGCCATCAACTCCGGATGAGCCAGCGCATGCCATCGGTGCGGCATCCGGTTGGCCCGCAGTCCATCGAGCAATGGCATGCCAAGCTGCAGGCCGTGGTAACCGAAGGCGTCCACCACCGCCTCGTCGTAGCGCGTTTGTTCCCAATCCAGCAGGTAACGGCCGGGTGGAGAATCAAACCATTGGTGCATGCCTATAATTTGTGCAGTCATGAAGCTGTTAGCAATTCCCGCGTTTTCCGACAACTACCTGTGGTTGCTGCATGACACTCGTCACGCCATTGTGGTGGACCCCGGCCAGGCAGAGCCCGTGATGGCGTGCCTGCGTGAGCACCGACTGGCGCTGCAAACCATTCTAGTCACGCACCACCATCCCGATCATGTTGGCGGGGTGGCGGCCCTGCGGGACGCCACAGGCGCCCATGTGGTGGGACCAGCGCGCGAGCGCATTCCCGAACTTCTGGAGCGTGTTCAACATGGCGACGTGGTCGAAGCCTTGGGACTGCGCTTCAGCGTGATGGACGTTCCGGGCCACACGGCCGGCCACATTGCCTTTTATGCCGAATGTGCTGATGCGCCGCCGCTGCTGTTTTGCGGCGATACGCTGTTCTCCGGTGGTTGTGGCCGCTTGTTCGAAGGCACTCCGGCACAAATGCTGGCCTCGCTCGACGCACTCGCGGCCTTGCCCGACGCCACACGGGTGTGCTGCGCCCACGAATACACGCTTGCCAACCTGCGCTTCGCGCTGGCGGTCGAACCAGACAACGCTGCACTGCGCGACTATTACGCGCAGTGCGAGCAGCTGCGCGCGCGCGGCCTGCCTACCCTGCCGTCCACGATTGGCGTGGAGCGTGCCATCAACCCCTTTCTGCGCAGCCGAGAGCGCGCAGTTGTCACCAGCGTGGCGGCCCATGCGCCGCACACTGATACGCGCGACGAGGTGGCCGTTTTTGCCGCCCTGCGCGAATGGAAAAACCAGTTTTGAAGAGAATTTTGCATATCGCCTGCCTCGCAGGCAGTTTGTGGCTGAGCGGTTGCGCCCTGCCGACCCAACCCACTGGATCGGCAGCAGAGCCGGTGGCGGCTACCGCAGCAGCGCCTCATACGCCGCTGTACCCGCAAGGGCCCTTGCAACCGATCACGGCGGCGCAAACCAGCGGCCACGCCGTCGCACCGACGTTCCCGCCGTCCGACCTGTGGGACCGCATTCGCCGCGGCTTCGCGATGCCGGACCTGGAAGGCGATCTGGTGCGCGAGCGCGAGCAATGGTACGCCAGCCGTCCCGACTACATGCAGCGCATGACCGAGCGCTCGCGCAAGTACCTGTTCCACATCGTGGAAGAGCTGGAGCGCCGCGGCATGCCGACCGAGCTGGCGCTGCTGCCGTACATCGAAAGCGCCTTCAATCCGCAGGCGGTTTCGTCGGCCAAGGCGGCAGGCATGTGGCAGTTCATGCCAGCCACCGGGGAGTATTTCGAACTCAAGCAAAACGCGTTTCGCGACGACCGGCGCGACGTGCTCGCCTCGACACGCGCAGCGCTCGACTATTTGCAAAAGCTCTACAACATGTTTGGCAACTGGCATCTGGCGCTGGCGGCCTACAACTGGGGCGAAGGCAACGTTGGCCGCGCGATTGCACGCAACCAGAAGGCGGGCCTGCCCATTGGCTATGCCGACCTGACCATGCCCGCAGAAACGCGGCTGTATGTACCAAAGCTGCAGGCCGTGAAAAACATTGTCGCCAACCCGCGCCAGTTTGCCACCGTGCTGCCGCTTATTGAAAACCACCCTTATTTCGAAACCATTGACATATCCAGGGACATCGATGTGGCGCTGGCAGCGCGCTTTGCAGGCGTGCGCGAGGAAGACTTCAAGGAACTCAACCCATCGCTGCACCGGCCGGTGATTTTTGCCGCCGGCACACCGCAAATCTTGCTGCCCTGGGACAATGCCAAGGCGTTTCAGCGCAACTTTGAAGCTTATACCCAGGGCCAGTACGCGAGCTGGACCGTCTGGACGCTGCCTACGACCATGAGCGCCTCCCAGGCCGCGCGGCACGTCGGCATGAGCGAGGCGGACCTGCGCAGCGTCAACGGCATCCCCCCGCACATGATGGTGAAAGCCGGCTCTGCCCTGCTGGTGCCGCGCTCGACCACGACGAAAGCGGACGTCGCCTCCACCGTGGCCGATAACGGCCAGATTGCCTTCACGCCCGAAGTGGTCACACGCCGCACCACCGTCAAGGCGGGCAAGCACGACAGCGTCACCAGCATCGCCCGGCGCTACCACGTGACCACCGCCGACGTGGCGGCGTGGAACGACGTGAAATCAGGCGCCATGTTTCGCCCGGGCGAGAGCGTGGTGCTCTACCGACCCGTGCGCATGACAAGCGGCAAAAGCAGCGCACGCGGCAGCCCCGGAAAACGCAGCGCGGGCACGCCTGCCAAGCGCACGCGCGGTGGCAAATCGTCGAAAACCAAACGCAAATAAGCGCAGGCTTTAGAACCGCAGCTGGTTCACGCCGATGATCCCGAGCACGCCAATCACGATCAGGTAGAGCGCAACAATGGTGCTGAGCAACCTCGGAACCACCAGAATGAGAATGCCGGCGAGCAAGGCGACCAGGGGGCCGAGGCTGAGATTGATGTTCATGGCAAGAAGTCCTTGTTGAAAACTGCGGTTCAGCGGTAGCCACTGAACAAAATGGCGATATTGACCGCCACGGCCACACCCCAGACCAGGCTGCGCGCAGTGGCCTTGTCGCCCACGTACAGGGCGATGTAGATCAAGCGCAACACGACAAAGGCGACGGCCAGCATGTCCAGGCGCCCTTGCGGCGCGCCCAGCTGGTGCGCGATCACCACAGCGCCGATGAAGAACGGCAGTGCTTCAAAGCTGTTGGCCTGCGCCGCGTTCGCCCGGACCGACTCGCCCTGCTGCTGCGCCAGCCAGGCGCGCGGATTGTGGTTGTCGTAGCCGCCTTCGTTGCGCCGTTTGCCCACCCCATGGCGCTTGGCCAGCAGGCCGCACAGCCAGGGCAGCAGCGCCGCAACCAGCACACACCAATAGGCAATCGTAAAGGGGGGGAGCGCAGAAGGGTTCATGGTGAAGGCGGCCCACATGGGGCATTGTGAAGAGCTGGTTCCGGCGCATTGTGCCGGTTTGTGACGCTCCGTGTCACCCTCTCAGCGCCGATCGGCCAAGGCATGGGCAATCGTGCCCAGATCGACAAATTCAAGCTCACTGCCCACGGGCACACCGCGCGCGAGCCGCGTCACCGTCAGGCCGTCACGCCTAAGCACGTCGCTAATGACATGCGCAGTGGCTTCGCCCTCGGCCGTGAAATTGGTGGCCAGGATCACTTCCTGCACCACGCCGTCGCGCGCGCGCGCCAGCAACGCCATGACGCCGATATAGCCCGGCCCGATGCCGTCGAGCGGGCTCAAGTGCCCCATCAGCACAAAGTACAGCCCGCGAAACGCCCCGGTGCGCTCAAGTGCTGCCTGATCGGCCGGCGTCTCGACCACGCACAGCCGCGTTGCGTCGCGCTCGGCGTCCAGACACACAGCACAGACCTCGGCCTCGGTGAACGTGTGGCAGCGCGCGCAGTGCCGCACCTGGTCCACCGCGCCCGCCAACGCCTGCGCCAGCACCCGGGCGCCTTCGCGGTCGTGCTGCAACATATGAAACGCCATCCGCGCCGCCGACTTCGCGCCCACGCCTGGCAGGCGCCGCAGCGCCTGGATCAAAAGCTCAAGTGAATGGGTAGCAGCCATCTACAAATCAAGTCACGGTATTTACACCCAGTCCTCTGGGGCGTAGCGGGCGGGATGAGCTGCTAGGCGCCCGGAGCACAGGAACCGGAACGTACTTGCGGTACGTGAGGATTCCGAGCACCGTGCAACGAGGCAGATCGCCCGCCCGGTAGCCAATGCACCCCGCCCTCAAGGGCGTAGCGAGCGCGCGTCAGGCTAGGCGCACGGAGCGCAGGAACCGGAACGTACTCCCTGTACGTGAGGATTCTGAGCACCGCGCAACGACGCATCACGCGCGCTCGGTAGCCAGTGCACTAGAAAGGGAACTTCATGCCGGGGGGGAGTCCGGCCGTGAGCTTGCCCATCTTCTCCTGCGACGTATCTTCCGCCTTTCGCACCGCTGCGTTGAAGGCCGCGGCCACCAAGTCTTCCAGCATGTCCTTGTCTTCGGCCAGCAGGCTGGGGTCGATGGTGATGCGCTTGACGTCGTGCTTGCAGGTCATCACGACCTTGACGAGACCGGCGCCGGCTTCGCCTTCAACCTCCACATGCGCCAGTTCGTCCTGCGCCTTTTTGAGGTTGTCCTGCATGGCCTGGGCCTGCTTCATGAGACCGGCGAGTTGTCCTTTGTTGAACATGATGGTCCTTTTTCGATGGGGTAATGGGGGTGGCCTACAAAGGCCGGATGCTTCCAGGAACAATTTTCGCGCCATGGTTTTGCACCATGGCCTGCACGAAGGGGTCGTTCAAGACGATGGCGCGGGCGCGGTCCAGCTCGGCATTTTCAAGCGCCGCATTTCGCCGCGCAGGGGTGTCGCTCACGCGCCCCTGCTCGACGCTGATGCGCTCGGCGTGCCCGGCGGCCGCCAGCGCTGCGCGCAGGCGCTCACGTGTCGCGGGCTGGTTGAGCGATTCCCGCTCGACCCGCAAAAGCCAATGGTCGCCATCGCGCGCAATGAGTTCCGATTGCAGGGCCAGTTCGCGCACCAAGGCGGTGATCGCCTCACCGGCTATGAGCTGCTGCACCACCCGGTGCCAGCAATCGCCCTCTTCAGTCGGTGTCGCAGGCTCGGCTTGCCCCTCCGCCCGCGGCTGCAGGCGCGCACTGGGCTCGGGCATTTCGCGCACCGGCACGGTCAGCACTGTAGGCGCAGGGGCCGGCGCCTCGGACACAGGCAGCGCGCTGGCTTCCGGCTGCGGCACCGCAGGAGCCACTGCCGGCGCTTCATTTTTAATAGCTTCAGACGCATATGAGGTATGCGCTAGAGCTCTATTTTTATCTGAATCCTCTGCCTCGACAGGCGGCTGCACATGCGCTG
>JAUCDU010000119.1:0-7811 GCA_034674825.1 Giesbergeria sp. | reverse complement strand
GAACTTTTGCTTCCCAAGCAAATAGCGTGGGTTCGATTCCCATCACCCGCTCCAGTGTTCAAGCGCCTGGCCTGCTCGGCCCTCTGCGCGCTCATCTGCTGGGGCCACGCTGCCCTGGCGCAGCCCACGGACAGCAAGCCCGTGGTGGCGGTTCTCCAGCCCAGCCCTGTCCCCTTCTCTGAATCCTTGCTGCACAGCCTCAAGCTGCCCGCAGGTTTTGAGATTTCCGTCTTTGCCCAGGGCCTGGGCAATGTGCGCTGGCTGCAGGTGGCCACCAACGGCGACGTCTATGCCAGCCGCCGCGCGCAGGGCGAGGTCCTTCTGCTGCGCGACACCAATGGCGATGGCGTGGCCGATGTGCAGAAAACCGTGGCGCGCATCGCGCGGGTGCATGGGCTGCTGCTGCACGAGGGCAAGCTGTACATGGTCTCGGACCGGGCCCTCGACATGGCCGAGGTGCAAGGCGACGGCACCCTGTCCGCCCCCAAGCGCTTATTGAACGACCTGCCCGAGGGCGGCAACCACCCGCGCCGCACGCTGGGCATGGGGCCGGATGGGTGGCTCTACCTGAGCGTGGGTTCCACCTGCAACAACTGCGTTGAAGCCAATCCCGAGCACGCCACGCTGCTGCGGCTGCGGCCCGATGGCACGCAGCGCGAGGTTTTTGCCCGTGGCCTGCGCAACACCATGGGCTTTGGCTGGCACCCGGTCACCGGTCAGCTCTACGGCTTTGACCACGGCTCGGACATGCGCGGCGACGACCAGCCGCCCGAGGAGCTCAACGCCATCGTGCAGGGCAAGCACTACGGTTGGCCCTGGTGCCTGGGCGCGCGCGTGCCCGACCCGGTGCAGCCGCGGCACCCGCCTGGTGCCAGCAAGCAGGCGTTTTGCCCTTCGACAGAGGCGCCAGCCGCTACCTATACCGCGCATTCGGCGCCGATCGGCTTTGTCTTCTACACCGGCACGCAGTTTCCCAAGGAATACCAGGGCGACGGCTTTGTCGCCATGCGCGGCTCGTGGAACCGCACCCAGCCCAGCGGCTACCGCGTGCTGCGCGTGCGCTTTGGCGCCGATGGCAAGCCCACAGGCATGGAAGACTTTGTGACTGGCTGGCTGCTGGACACCGATCCCCCATCGCAGTTCGGCCGCATCGCCGGGCTGGCCATGGCGGCCGACGGCTCGCTGCTGATCGCCGAAGACCAGAACGGGGTGATCTACCGCGTGCGCTACACCGGCCGCTGAACGTTTCACCCATGCGTCAGCAGGCGCAAAGTGGCGCGAGTACCATAGTGAGATGAGCCGACATCTGACCATCCTCACCGGCGCTTCGCGTGGCATGGGCCTCGCCATGGCGTACCAGCTTCTCAAGCCCACCGACACCCTGCTGTGCATTTCGCGCGGCGAAGCGCCCGCCCTGCAGGCTGCCGCCGACGCTGCAGCTTGCACGCTGCTGCAGTGGCAGCAAGACCTCACCGATGCCGCTGGCGCCGCTGCGCGGCTACGCGAATGGCTGCAGCGCAAGTCGCTCGACGACTTTGGCAGCGCCACACTGATCAACAACGCCGGTGTGCTGCCGCGCATTGCCCCATTGTCGGAAAGCGACGCCGCCGAACTGACCAAGGCACTGCGTGTCGGGCTTGAAGCGCCGATGCTGCTCACCAGCGCCTTCCTTGGCGAGACCGAGCATTGGCTGGTGCCGCGCAAGGTGCTCAATGTGTCGTCGGGCCTCGGCCGGCGCGCCATGGCGTCGCAGGCGGCGTACTGCGCGGCCAAGGCGGGCATGGACCATTTCACGCGCTGCGTGGCGCTGGACGAAGCGCAAAAGGCGCACGGTGCCAAGCTGTGCTCGCTGGCGCCCGGCGTGATCGACACCGACATGCAAGTGCAGTTGCGCAGTACCGACCCGGCGCTGTTCCCGGACGTGGACAACTTCGCCCAGCTCAAAACCGCCGGCAACCTCGCCACGCCGGAAGCCGCAGCCGCGCGCATGCTGGCCTGGCTGGAGCGCAAAGACTTTGGCGAGCACCCCGTGGCAGATGTGCGCGACGCATGATCAGTCACTATTGAATTTATAGCATTGAACGCTTTCAAGATAAGCGCCAGGCCCCCTTTTTATTGATTTTTACCATCAGGAGTCCCCATGTCCCGTGAAGTCGTCGTCGTCAGCGCAGTGCGCACCGCCATTGGCACCTTTGGTGGTAGCCTGAAAGATGTGCCGCCCACCGAGCTGGGCGCGCTGGTGGTGCGTGAGTCGCTTGCGCGTGCCAAGGTGGAGGGCAAAGACGTCGGCCACGTGGTGTTTGGCCACGTGGTCAATACCGAGCCCAAAGATATGTACCTCTCGCGCGTCGCCGCCATCCACGGCGGTTGCGGCGAAGGCACGCCGGCGTTCAACGTCAACCGCCTGTGTGGCTCTGGCCTGCAGGCCATCGTCAGCGCCAGCCAGGCAATTTTGCTGGGTGATACCGACATCGCTATTGGTGCCGGTGCCGAGAACATGAGCCGCGCGCCCTACGCCAGCCTGGCGACGCGCTTTGGCGCGCGCATGGGCGACACCAAGCTGATCGACATGATGATTGGCGCGTTGCACGACCCGTTCGAGAACATCCACATGGGAGTGACGGCCGAGAACATTGCCGCCAAGTGGGGCATCTCGCGCGAAGACCAGGACAAGCTGGCGGTCGAGAGCCACAACCGGGCCGAGCGCGCCACGCAGAACGGCCTCTTCAAGGACCAGATCGTCCCGGTCACGCTCAAGAGCCGCAAGGGCGATGTGCAGTACGCCACCGACGAGCATTTCCGCCCCGGCGCCACCGTTGAAGACCTGGCCAAGCTCAAGCCGGTGTTCCTGAAAGAAAACGGCACGGTGACCGCCGGCAACGCCTCGGGCATCAACGACGCCGCCGCCGCCGTGGTGCTGATGGAAGCCGGCGCCGCCAAAGCGCGCGGGCTGGCGCCAATGGCGCGGCTGGTGGCCTACGCGCATGCCGGCGTGGACCCCAAGTACATGGGCATCGGCCCGGTGCCGGCGACGCAGCTCGCCTTGAAGCGCGCCGGTCTCACCGTGAACGACCTGGATGTGATCGAGGCCAACGAGGCCTTTGCGGCCCAGGCCTGCGCGGTCTCGCGCGACCTCGGGCTCGACCCGGCCAAGGTGAACCCGAACGGTTCAGGTATTTCGCTGGGCCACCCGATTGGCGCCACCGGCGCGCTGATCACCGTGAAGGCCTTGCACGAGCTGCAACGCATTCAAGGGCGCTACGCGCTTGTCACCATGTGCATAGGCGGTGGCCAGGGGATTGCGGCGATCTTCGAGCGCGTCTGAGCACGTTCAGCAACTGCCTCACACAAAAACGGCGCCCTCGGGCGCCGTTGTCATGTCAGGCGCCAGGCTTTAGCTGCGCACCACCAGCACAGGTACATGGACCACGCCCAGCACCCGCTGCGTGACGCTGCCCAGCATCAGCTTTTCCAGGCCGCGGCGTCCGTGCGAGCCCATCACGACCAGATCGGCACCGGTGTTCTCCAGTGCGCGCACGATGCCCTCATGCACTGCGTGGCCCTCGCCCAGCACGGTCTCGACCGTGATGCCTGCAGCCTCCATGGTCTGCTTGACCGCGTCCAGTGCGGTATTGGCTTCTGCCGTAGCAGCGCTCAGGTACTGCGACTGACCGTAGGCAAAATCAGCACCCACGCCGGTAAATGGATAGGGGTCGATAACGTACAGCGCCGTCACCTGGCTGCTGAACGCCTTGGCGAGCTCGGCCGCCTTGGAAACCGCCAGCATCGAGGTGGGAGAGCCATCGACCGGAACCAGAATGTGTTTGAACATGTGTCCTCCTTGGTTGAACGCGTCAAGCGCTTAAGCCCCATTGTGCGGCCCATGTCCGCAGCGCGCCCTGACCAGCATCATAGGGGACGCATCAAACGCTCGGCCCCTGAAAAGCGTCCCGCCGCCAGGTGAGCACCAGGGTATCGCGGTGCGCGTCGGCCAGCGGCGCCTGATCGGCCGCAAGCAAGGGCTGGATCGGCGTGGTCTCGTGAATCATGCGCGCGTCGTCCAGCAGCAGCACCGACCAGGGTTGGTCGAGCGTGAAGCGCTGGCCCGCCGGCGAAGCGGCCTCGAAGATGCGGGTTTCGCCGCCTTTGATGGCGCCGCGTTCGACCAGGAACACCGCCACCAGATCCACGCCATCGCGGTGCGCGCCTTCGGGTGTGGGGCGGCCAATGCCGCTGGTGGTGTCGATCCGAAACTGGTGCGCTTCCACACACCAGCGTGGCGCCGGCCCTGCAGGCGCAAACACGGCATCGCACAAGCGCCCGACCGCGGCGACCAAAGCCTGCCAGGCAGGCGAGTTGAGCGTGGTCGGCGCTACGGGCGCAAACCAGCGCTCGATGCCGCCGTGCAAGGCGTTGTACTCGACCGGCTGCCAATGTGCGCGGTGCGCAACGGGTTCGATGTTTGCGCCTTGCACCACAAAGCTGGCGTGGCGCCGGCGCCGGTATTTGCCGCCGTCGAGCAGGTAGTCGTCGGGCGGCAAATCGTCCCAGTCGCGGCCCAGCAGTGCGAGGGCCTCGGGCGCCACAGCGGCCCACTGCGCGACGTCTGCCGCGTCCAGCAGCGCATAGCCGCTCTGGCGCAGCCGTGTGGACGCTGCACCAGCGGAGCCGTAAGGCGGCGCAAATATCGGGTGGCCGCCGGGCGCGGCCTGCGCGGGCTCGCCCTCATTTTCTTGCTGTGTTCGCAGACCTGGTTGCATTGCGGGATTTTAAATCAAAACAGGCTCTAGCGCTTATCCATGCTGACTACTCAGCTATGATAAATGAAGCGCTGCGCGCTATTCGCTAATCGGGATGGGCACTTGCTGCAGCATCTCGATGGCAGGAACCGGTCGGCCAAACAGATACCCTTGCCAGACTTCGCAGCCAAAACCTTCGAGCGCAGCGCGCTGCGCCTCGGTTTCGACGCCCTCGGCAATCACCGTCAAATCCAGGCTGTGCGCCAAGGCCACGATGGTGCGCGCGATGGCGGCATCGTTGGCATTGGTGAGCAAGTCGCGCACAAAGCTCTGGTCGATCTTGAGCTGGTCCAGCGGCAATCGCTTGAGGTAGGTCAGGCTGGAATAGCCGGTACCGAAGTCGTCCAGCGAAAACCGCACCCCGTGCGCGCGCAGCTCGGTCATGCGGGCAATGGCGACCTCGGCATCGTCCAGCAACAGCGACTCGGTCAGTTCTAGTTTGAGCTTGCCCGGATTGGCGCCGGTCTCGCGCAGCACCTCCAGCAGCTCAGACACAAAACTCCCGTGCCTGAATTGCCGCGCACTGACATTGACCGCCAGCGTCAGGTGCGCGGTTTCGGCATCTGCAGACCATTGCGCCAACTGCGTGCACGCGGTCCGCAGAATCCAGACGCCGAGCGGCACGATGAGGCCGGTGGTCTCGGCAATGCGGATGAAGTCGTCCGGGTACACGAGGCCGCGTGCCGGATGCCGCCAGCGCACCAGCGCCTCTGCGCCTACCAGCTTGCCGCCCTTGGCCACTTGGGGCTGGTAGTACAGCACGAACTGCTCCGCTGTCAGCGCCAGCCGCATATCCGATTCGAGTGCCGTGCGCATGGCCACGGCGAGCTGAATCTGCGGGTCGAAGAAGCGCAGGGTGTTGCGCCCCTGGGCCTTGGCCTCGTACATGGCCAGATCGCCGCGCTGCAGCAATTCCTCGGGACTGCTGGCGGTGGCGTCGTACATGGCAATGCCGATGCTGCAGGACGTATGGTGCGTGCGCTCTCCCAGTGTGAATGCCTGGCCGAGCATCTTGAGCACAATGCGCGCCACGCGCTCGGCCTCGGTGGCTGCCTGTTTGGGATCGGCGTTGAGCCCGTCGAGCAGCAGCACGAACTCATCACCGCCGAGCCGCGCGACGGTGTCGATACGGCGCACGCACTGCTCCAGCCGCGCCCCCACCTGCCGCAGCAGCTCATCACCTACTTCGTGGCCCAGTGTGTCGTTGATATCTTTGAAGTTGTCGAGATCGACGACCAGCAAGGCGCCGCCCAAGCCGCTGATGCCGCTCTTGCCCAGGTTGTGAAGCAAGCGGTCGGACATAAGCCTGCGGTTCGGCAGGCCGGTCAACGTGTCGTAATACGCCAGCGTGCGGATCTCTTCCTCGGCCGCCTTGCGCTCCGAGATGTCCATTTGCGTGCTGACGTAATGCGTCACCTCACCTTCTGGCGAGAGCACCACGGCAATGTTGACCCAGGCGGGGTAGGCTTCGCCAGATTTTCGGGCAACCCACATCTCGCCGGTCCATTGGCCCGTGGCGGCGACCTTGTCCCACACCGCTTGATAGAAAGCTGCATCGTTGCGCCCCGACTGCAGCGCGGAAAAATCTCGGCCGACCAATTCACCATCGGCGTAACCGGTGAGCCGGTGCAATGCGCGGTTGACATGCAGGATGCGCCGATCCGGCCCGGCAATCAGCATGCCTTCCTGCGATTCAAAGATGGTCGCGGCCAGGCGCAGCGCCTGATCGGCACGGGTGAGTGCCGTGATGTCGGTCGAATAGCCGCACAGGCCCATGACCTCACCATCGGCGTCAAACAGCGGCACTTTCACGGTGAGGTAGGTTCGGGATTCCTGACCGCCTGCGAGCGCCGCGACTTCCTCGACCTCCAGACGTTCGCGCAGCTCGAACACCTGGCGGTCGCTCGCTTGCAGCACCTGCGCAGCCTCGGCGCCAAAGAATTCCTCGTCGGTCTTGCCGATCACCTCACCGGGCTCGCACCCCAGGCGCGCCAACGCCTGCGCGTTCACGTATTGATAGCGGAAATCTGTGTCCTTGATGTACACCAGGGCGCCAGCGTTGTCGAGAATCGCAGCCAGCTTTTGCTCGCTGCTGCGCAAGTGTTGGGTGCGCTCGGCAATCTTTCGGCGCAGCACGACGATGTTGAGCAACAACATCAGGCAAAACAAACCCAGCAGCAGCAGACCCCAGTGCAGCCACGGCAATTTGAGGGTCTGTATCAGCTCGTCAGCAGTGGCCCCTGCATCTTCAGCGCGCGCCCATCCGATCTGGCCAAAAACCAGCCAAAACAACAGAACAACGCTGGGCAACCAAGGGCGCTGCTTAGCAAGCCAAATCACATTGGGGACCCTCTCAAAAGACCCGCACCATCGTAACTAAATTTAACTGCGCCCGCGCGCCGTACAAACGCAATAAGCCGCAAATCGTTTCGATCCATCGGCCCACCACAAGCGCAGCGGTTTAATATCCAGCGACCAGTTTCCGTGGCTACTCACGAAGGGAGCGCTTCCATGGCACATGAACGACGCCATTTCGTCCGGGTGATGTTTGCCGCCCAGGCACAACTTGCCTGCGGCGGTGCGGTGCTTGACGTGCGCGTCCTGGACCTGTCGCTCAAGGGCGCCTTGATCACCTTGCCCAGCGGCGTGAATCTGACCCAGGACGCCCTCTGTACCCTGACGCTGCCCCTCATCAGCGGCAGCGGCAGCATCAAGATGGACATGCAGGCTGCGCACCTGGAAGGCCAGCAACTCGGTCTGCTGTGCCTGCACTCCGACATTGACAGCGTGACCCACCTGCGCCGGCTGATCGAGCTACAACTCGGCGACCCCAAGCTGCTCGAACGCGACTTGCGCGAACTTGTCGCCACGCCGGACTAGGCGGCGCGGCTCTCAAGCCAACTCCCTCAGGCCCAGCTCTCGCTCAACGCTTCGGCCTGCTGCAGCACCAGCTCGACTGCGGCGTCCTGCATATCGGGCGGGTACTTGTACTTGCGCAGGATGCGCTTGACC
>JAUCDU010000118.1:0-7813 GCA_034674825.1 Giesbergeria sp. | reverse complement strand
CGCCGCGCAGCTGCTGTCCATGCTGCAGCGTGCAGGGCGGGTGAAAAGCCACCACGCCCTTGGGCACCGCTTTCAGCTTGCCCTGCAGCACGGGCGCAATGTCCGGCAACAGTTCCGAGAGGTCGCGCGTCAGCGCGCTGATGCGGGCCGCCTTTTCGGCGTACGCGGGATCGTGCTGCAGGTGGTGGCCGTATTCCTTGACCGTCACGCCGCAGCCAGACGCATTCATGACGATGGCCTCCACCGCGCCGCTCTCGACCTGCGGCCACCAGGCGTCGATGTTGGCGCGCATTTCAGCCCGGCCGCCGTCCTGGTCGTTCAGGTGAAACTTGACGGCGCCGCAGCAACCAGCGTCCGGCGCCACCACGGTCTGGATGCCAGCTGCGTCGAGCACGCGCGCCGTGGCGCTGTTGATGCCCGGCATCATCGCCGGCTGCACGCAGCCCGCCAACAGCAGCACCTTGCGGGCGTGCTCGCGCGTCGGCCACTGGCCCGGGTCTTCCCGTGCCGGCACCTTGGCGCGAACGCTGGCCGGCAGCAGGCCGCGCACGGCCTGGCCCAGCTTCATGGCCGGGCCAAACAGGGGTGAGGGCAGGCCTTCCTTGAGCGCCCAGCGCACGCCGCGCTCCGAGACCGGGCGGGCCACCTTCTCGTCCACGATCTTGCGCCCAATGTCGACCAGCTTGCCGTACTCGACGCCGCTCGGACAGGTGGTTTCGCAATTGCGGCAGGTCAGGCACCGGTCCAGGTGCAGTTGCGTCGCCTGCGTCGGCTCTGCACCTTCGAGCACCTGCTTCATCAGGTAGATGCGCCCGCGCGGGCTGTCGCGCTCGTCGCCGAGCAGCAGGTATGTGGGGCAGGTGGCCAGGCAGAAACCGCAGTGCACGCACTTGCGCAAAATCGCTTCGGCCTCTGCGCCCTGGGGCGTGCCTTGAAATTCGGGAGCGAGTTGGGTTTGCATGGTGGTTGGGCGAGCGGAATTCAGGAATTCTCGGGTGGAACTGCGGGGCTGGCCTTTTGGACCCGCCGCAGCATCATGCGCACGCGCCCCCGGTCGATCCACAGCGGCGGCAGAGCCAGTGCGAGCAGCACCAGCGCAAGCGGCACCACAAACACGAAGCCCACATACTTGAACGCCGCAGCGCCGGCCACGCCGCCGAGCAAAAACGCGCCCAGCAGGCTGGCGAATAAACCCAGGCGCTGCTTGTTGGCGCGCACATGCTCCTCGGCCGGCCTGCCGCCGCGGTTCCAGTACAAGACCTTGCCCAGTTCGATGCCGATGTCGGTGACGATGCCGGTCATGTGGGTGGTGCGGATCTCGGAGGACGACATCTTGGTGATCGTGGCGTTCTGCAGTCCCATCATGAAGGACAAGAGCAGCACCGTCACGGGCACCGAAAACGGCGTCCGCCAATCGAGCGTGACCGCACCGACCAGGCCGAACACCAGCATCAGCAGCGCGAGCACCAACAAGGGCAAGGCATAGCGGCCGTGCAGCCGGTACTGGCGCGCCCAGTTGACCAGAATGGCCGTGAGCGCGGCGCCGCTGATGAAGGCCAGCAAGGCCCCCACAGCGCTCAGCACAAGCACCGTATTGCCCAGCACCAGGTTGTCGGCCAGCATGGAGACAAAGCCCGTCATGTGCGAGGTGTACAGCCGCACCACCAGAAACCCCCCGGCGTTGATCGCACCGGCATTGAAGGCCAGCACCAGCCCCAGACGCCAGTTGTAGGCGGCAGTGCGGTGCTGGTCGGTCAGGCGGCGAAATCGGCGCATGGTTCAGAGCTCTAGCGCCCGCCCATGCGGCCAGGGTTGAAGATGCCCGCCGGGTCGAACGCCTGGCGCAGCTTGGTCTGAATCTGCTGCAAGGCCGGAGAAAGTGAGCCTAAATCAGCCTTAGCGCTTGATGCATCTGCGTTGGCAGCTACGAATAGTGAAGCGCTTCCGCCTACGCCCTGGGCCAGTTTCTGCAGCGCAGGGCCGTGCTCCGTGCCGGCCTGGATCCAGCGCAAGCCGCCGTGCCACTCGATGAGCGGCGGCGCCACGCCGGCAGGCAGCGTCAGCTCTGGCGCCGCCTGTGGCACCGAAAGACGCCACAGAGCGTGCTGCGGCGCGCGCTGTGCAAACCAGGGCAGGCGCTGCTCGCGGCAGGCCTGCCAGTCGTCCGCCACCTCGGCATGGGACTGGCGCTCACCCCCCATGCTGCGGCAGGCGGCTTCGACGGCGGCGGCCGCCCCGCGCAGGCGAAGGTACAGGCGCCCCACGCCTTCGTCCTCAACCCAGCAACTGGCGTTCAGCGGCAATGGCTGGCCGCCCCAGGCGTTCAGGCGGTCGAGCGCCTCGGCCTGGCTGCAGTCAAAGGCCAGCGTCGCCTCGGCAGGCACCACAGGCAGCACCTTCAGGCTGACATCGGTAATCACGCCCAGCGTGCCCCAACTGCCCGCCATGAGGCGCGAGACGTCGTAGCCGGCGACGTTCTTCATCACCTGCCCGCCAAAGGTCAGCGGCTCGCCGCGGCCGTTGATGATGGAGACGCCCAGCATGAAGTCGCGCACCGCACCCACGCTGGCCCGCGCGGGCCCCGAGAGGCCGGCGGCGACCATGCCGCCCACGGTGGCGCCCGGGCCAAAGTGGGGCGGCTCGAACGGCAGGTACTGCTGCTTCTCGGCGAGCACCGCTTCGAGTTCGGCCAGCGGCGTGCCGGCGCGCGCTGTGACGACCAGCTCGGTCGGCTCGTAACTCGAAATGCCGGTCCAGGGCCGGATGTCCAGCGCCGCACCAAGCGCAGGCCCGCTGGCCAGAAAGGCTTTGCTGCGGCCGCCATGGATGTGCAGCGGGGCCGCCTGATCGGAGGCCAGGCGCACTTGGTCGATGAGGTGGGTGAGGGCGCTGTGCATGGCGAGCAATGGTACGACGGCGCCGTGTGGCGCGCGCGTGAATTGTCTGCATGTACGGCGTGAGCGCCGCAGCCTCGATGGCCCGGCTCCCGGCGGGTGCTGGCAAATCCCGTCAGCGGGTTGGTGGCATCCGCTCCAGGATGCGCTGCACCTGGCCTTCGGCCTTGAGCTGTCTGAAGGCTTCCTGGGTCCGCTGCACCACGTCCACAGAAGTCTGCGGGCTGTAGGCCATGTACAGGCCGGCGCTGGCCTCGTCCAAAGTGAGCACGCGCGCGAGGCCAGAGCAATCAAAGCCGGTTTGCCGGCACAGCGAGGTGGCGTCGTCGGCCGTCAGCGGGACCATGTCGACCTGGCCGCGCAGCAGCTTCTGAAAGTTGTCCAGAGACTGCGCCGAGACCACCAGGCGATTGAAACCTTTGGCGCGCAGGTACTGCTGGCGCACGTCGTCGCGCATGACGCCAATGGTGTATGCCTTGGCCGATTCCAGGCTGGTGATTTCGATAGGTCGGGATTTGAGCCGGTACAGGTGGTAGTGGATCTGCATGATCTCGCCAGCCCACTGGAACTGGTGTTCGCGCTCGGGGGTCCGGGCGATGAGAAATATGAGGGCATTGGGCTCAGTCAGCGCTATGCCGTAGGCCCTGGCCCATGGGTAGAGCGCGAGCGTGTAGTCGGTGAACCCTGCGCGTGCCAGCGTGCGCTTGACCACCTCGGTGGCGCTGCCGGTGACATCGCCATTGGTCACATAGGTGTAGGGCGTGGTCTCTGTGACAGCGTGGATGCGCTGCGCCGCCGCTGTGGAAGCAGCCAGGCAGCCGAGCCAGAACAGGCCAATGGCACGCTTCATAGCTTTGCGCCGGTGGCACATGGCCCGGCAAGCCGGTTGCGTCCCGCTGCCTTGGCACGGTAGAGCGCCTGGTCGGCGCGCTGGAACAGGGCATCAAAATCCTCGTCCGATCCGGAGGAGTGCACCGCCAGACCGATGCTGATCGTCACCACCTTTGCGGAGGCCGAGTTCAGGTGTTCAATGCCGCAGGCAATCACGGCCTCGCGCAGACGCTGCCCAACGCTCTGCGCTGCTGCTGCGTCGACGCCCGGAAGCAGCACGCCAAACTCCTCACCGCCAATGCGCGCCACCACATCTCCGGCCCGCCCCAGGCAGCGCAGCAAGGCCTGTGCGACTGCGATCAGGCAGCGGTCGCCCATGGGGTGGCCGTAGTGGTCGTTGTAGTCCTTGAAGAAGTCGATGTCGCAGACCAGCAGGGCGAGGCTTTGCCCGTTGCGCTTTGCCCGGCGCATTTCAATGGCTTTGATCTCATCGAAATAGCGGCGGTTGGGCAGACCGGTGAGCGGGTCGGTGCGCGCCAGGGTGTGCAGGCGCTCGTTGGCCGACTGCAGCGCCGCCGTGCGCTCGTCCACCAGTTGCGAGAGGCGGTCGCGGTGGCCGGCGAGCTCCCGCTCGTACTGTTGCTGCTGCGTCAGGTGGCTGGCCAGACTGTCCTGCAGCTGGTTGACGCCGGTCACCAGCTGGCTCAGTTCGTCTTCGCTGGCGGCACCGCGCTCCAGTTGCAGACGCACGTCCAGGTTGCTCGGGCGCACCCCCGCCAGGTGCGCCGCAATGCGCCGCACATGCACCGTCACCATGCGGTTGAACATCAACATGATCAAGCCGGCCAGCATCAGCGACTGCAGCAGCTGGGCGATCACGATCGTTGCCAGGTCGCTTCGCAGGCGTTGCCACAGCACGCGCTCGCTCCCGTAGAGAGATAGCTCGCCAACGTCTTCTGTTGCGCCCGGATAGGGCGCGTAGCGCAGCGTAAGGTGGCGCGTGGGAGCGCGGCCAGGGCCAGTCCATCCTGGTTGCGATGCCTGGAACGCTTCGGTAGGGCGGTTGGTCAGGCTGACAGTGACCCAAATCTTGCCCAGCGAGGGGACATCCAGGGCGCTTTGCACGTAGGTACTCAACGCGTCCCGGTCGAGCTCCCAGATGGCGCGTGAAAGCGTGAGGCTGTAGATTTTTTCAATCTGCGCCAGCTCGGCGTCCATGCGGTCGAGCCCCGTATGCCAGGCCGACCAGGTCAGCGCCGCTACCGAGGTCAGGATGAACAGCGCGCAAAACACAAGCGTGGACCACACCAATTTCCAGCCCAGCGAACGCTGCCGGCCAGGCACTGCCTGCAACGCGGAGCTGTCAATGGCAGGGTTCACTGCCACTTTTGTTGCAGACGGTCAAAGCTGCCATTGCTTCGCACGGCCTCCAGCGCCTTGCGCAACTGCGCCACGGTGGCGTCAGGCGTCGCTTTGCCGAAAGCCATGTAGTAGCTCTGGGCGCTTAGTTCTGGAATCGGCAGGCTCTTGTGCAACAGGGTTTCCGGGTCTTGGCCGCTCTGGCGCACCAGGTAGTAGGCAGTGACGCGGTTCATGATCCACAGGTCCACCCGCCCCAGGCGAAGTTTTTCGTAGTTGAGCTCGTTCTTCGCGCTGCTCTGCAAGTTCTTGCCTTTGAGGAAGCCATGCGCAAGAAGAAACTGTTCGCCGACGCTCTGGCTGACGGCGCCAACCTGCAGCTGCCGTGCCTCGTCTAGGGTTTTGATCTGCAGCTTGCGGTCCGCCAGCGAGAACAGGTAGTAGTCCGTGGAGGCGATCACCCCGACCCACTTGAAGAGCTTGTCGCGCTCGGGGGTGCGCACCATGGAGTAAATCAGAATGTCAGGAACATTGGCAGCGGTTTCGTAGGCGCGGGCCCAGGGCAGCGACTCGAATTCCCCTCGAACGCCCGCTTCCTTGAGCACCGCCTGGACCACCTCGGTGCCCAGGCCGGTGATCTTGCCGTCCTGGGTGTAGTTGTACGGGGGGAATTCCTCGGTGACCACACGCATCGGGGCTTGAGCCGCCGCTGTCAGGGGCGCGGCGCCGACCATCAGCGCTGCCAGCGCGAGCACCTGGCGTCTGCGGCTGTCAATGTTGCTGTGGTGCGGTCCTGCCATGGTGTTTGGAGGGGTTTCGTTTCCGGTGTCAGGGGGGTGAAAAATTCCCGGGCGATCAGCCCAGAGTGAGCGTCAGTATCCGATGCCCGGTGCGCAGGGTCAATGGTGCGCTGTGCCGTTGCCCCGCTGCAGTGTCGCAGGCTCTCATGGGCCGAGCAGACTGGCGCTGATGGGGGCCTCGTCCAGCGTGGCGAAGCAGATGTTGTGCTTGTGGGTAAGCGGCCCGCCCCCTGGCACCAGGCTGCCGTCTTCGTAGCCCATGGCCTTGAACTTCCAGGCGCCGCCTATGCGTTTGAGGTGGCCGACCGGCTCGCCATTGGCGAGGTGCACGGCGACCACGCCCTCGTTGACGGCGTGCAGCCTCAGGCCGGGCATCGACCGCCCAACGGTTGGTCCAGAAGTGAATTTTTCAAGCGAAAAAGACCTCCAGCGCTTATTGCTATTGCGTTTGCAGCTATTGTTTTTAACATGGCTTGCGCAGGCGGAGCTGACCCTAGGCGGCCGATTGCTGCGCGAAGGCGTTCACCGGCAGTCCGGGAACGGCAAGCGGCGCTTCAAGCATCAGCACCTGGCCCGCCAGCGGGGTGCGCTCGAGCTCCTCCGCCGGGCGGCCGTGGCGGGCGCTGGTGACAAACAGCGTGCGCAGCTCCGGGCCACCCAGGCACACCATGGTCGGGCCGAGCACGGGCGTCGCGATGTCACGCAGGATGTCGCCGGCAGGCGAGAGTTGCAGCACCCGGCTGCCTTCGTACATGGCGCACCAGTAGTTGCCTTCCACATCGACCGCCGCGCCGTCCGGGCGGCCCCCGTAGCCTGCAGCGCCGCTGGTCCAGTCGGGCGGCTTGGAGGTGAACTGGTGCAGGGCGCGCGCCGGGCCGGGCGGGGCGCCGTCGCCATGCCAGTCGCGCGCGTCGATGCGGTGCGTGGGGGTGTCGGCCGCATACAGCGTGCGCTGGTCGGGCGACCAGGCCAGGCCGTTGAGCGTGCCCGCGCCGCCCCACATTTGCTGCACCTGCGCCGGCCCGCTGCGCGCGTCGATGCAGTACATGGCAGCACCCTTGCCGCCCGGCCGCTCGTCGCGCGTGCCGACCCAGAAGCGCCCCAGCGGGTCGCACTTGCCGTCGTTGGCGCGCTCGTGCGCCGGGTCGTAGGGCAGTTGGGCGATGCGCTCCAGCGCGCCGCCCCAGGCGCTGGCGCGGTAGATGCCACTGCGCAGCGCCAGCACCCAGCCGCTGGCATTGCCCGCAGTGCGCGCCGGTGCCATGCAGCCGGGTTCGCTCGGCAGCGGCCAGCGCTCGGTAGTGCCCGTCGCCGGGTCGGCGCGCAGCGCCGCGCGGCCGGCGATGTCCACCCAGTACAGGCGCGCCTCGTCCGCTTGCCAAAACGGCGATTCGCCCAAGTCGCAAATCTGGCTGCCCAATGCGCGCCATGCCATGGCCGGTCTCCTTGTGCTGTGGTGCGGCCCATTATTCCCGCAGCGCGCCCATCGGCGCGCTGCAAAAGGAAAAGGCCCACCATTGCAGGTGGGCCCGAATACAAGCCGTCGGCTGTGGCGCGCTTACCGGCTGTACGCGGTCTCGCCGTGCGAGGTGATGTCCAGGCCCTCGCGCTCCGCCTCTTCCGTCACGCGCAGCCCCACCAGCAGGTCGGCGATCTTGTAGCTGACAAAGGCCGCCACACCCGACCACAGCAACGTGACCAGCACGCTCTTGGTCTGAATCCACACTTGCGCGCCCATGGCGAAGGTGTCGGGGGTAAGGCCGCCGGTGCCGCCAAGGCTTTGCGAGGCAAACACGCCCGTCAGGATGGCGCCGATGATGCCGCCCACGCCATGCACGCCAAACACGTCAAAGGCGTCGTCGGCGCCCAGCAGCTTCTTGAGGCCACCCACACCCCACAGGCAGACCAGGCCGGCAATCAGGCCGAGCA
>JAUCDU010000117.1:0-7879 GCA_034674825.1 Giesbergeria sp. | reverse complement strand
CGTCGGCGACGACATCGAGTTCTACACCGACGAGAGCCGCAGCGAAGTGCTCGCCACCTGGTACGGCATGCGCCAGCAAACCGAGAAGCTGGCGGTGGAAGGTGTCATGCGCCCGAGCCGGTGTCTCGCGGACTTCATCGCGCCCAAGGACAGCGGCATTGCGGACTACGCCGGCATGTTTGCCGTAACCGCTGGCCTGGGGGTGGAGAAGAAGGAGAAGGAGTTTCTCGCAAGCTTCGACGATTACTCCGCCATTCTGTTTAAAAGCCTGGCGGACCGCCTCGCCGAAGCCTTTGCCGAATGCCTGCACCAGCGCGTACGCACCGATTTGTGGGGCTACGCCAAGGACGAGCAACTGTCGAACGACGCCTTGATTGCCGAAAAGTACCAGGGCATCCGCCCCGCGCCCGGCTACCCCGCCTGCCCCGACCACAGCGCCAAGCGCGAGCTGTTCCGCGTGCTCCACGCCGAGGAGATTGGCATGGAGTTGACCGACAGCATGGCCATGCACCCGGCGGCCAGCGTGAGCGGCTTCTACATCGGCCACCCCGACAGCACCTACTTCAGCGTGGGCCGCATTGGCGAAGACCAGGTGCAGGACATGGCGGCGCGGCGCGGGATGGACGAGGCGGATTTGCGGCGCTTGCTGGGGCCGAATTTGTAATTTCGTGCTCGGCGCGCGCCTGGTTTGCCTGCTCAGCGCTTGTCCAGCTCCTGAATCAAGGCCTTCATCTCGCTGATTTCGCGCCTTTGCGTCTCTATGATGCCGTCGGCCAGCTTGCGCACGCGCGGGTCTGAAATGTGGGCGCGCTCACTGGTGAGGATGGCGATGGAGTGGTGCGGAATCATGGCCTTCATCCACGAGACCTGATCCACCGTTGCCTGGCTGCGCACCAGCCACAGTGCGAGCGAGAACACGACCGCGCTGCCGATCAAAATGGCCGCATTGAGCGCCTTGTTTTCGTACATGCCGAGCATGAACAGCAGCATGACAACTGCCATCGCCGCGCCCATGTACAGCGCCATGTAGGCGCGGGTCTCGCTGAAATACACGTGGTCGGCGGCGTAGGTGTTGAGGTACATGAGGCCGAACATCACCAGCGTGGATGTGGCGATCATGGCGGCGAATCTGAGGTAGCGGTTCATTGCGCGTCCTTTTGGAAGTCGATAGCGCCGAGCCTACGCTGCAAGATTTCGGCTATTTGTAGGTCTGGGTCTTCATTGTGCTGGCCGTTGGCGGTCGCATTTTCCGCGCAAGGGTTTGCCCAAAAAAGGCGCAACGGGGTCCGCCTCCCGTTGCGAAACGCGTGCGAAGCACCGCTCTGCGGCGCGCGGCGCATGCGGCAAAGAGGCGGCATCGAAAGCAGGTAGATTTACACTAAAAATGGCCTCTAACGCTTGTACAGTAAGCGCTGGCAGCTATTGAAAAGCGAGCGGTTTTTGCCGTCTTTCTTCGCCGACGGCTGCGCCGCGGTGTGCCATGTTCTAAAGTCACGCCATGATCCAAACCCCCGTCCCACCCGCGCCTCCTGCCGCATCGCCTGCCTCGCGCAGCGCGGCGCCCGCACCACGCACCTGGTGGCCTCTGCGCGCAGTTGAGATGTGGCTGGGGGCCGACGGCCTGCGCATGAGCGCTGCGATGGCGTTCTACGGCATGCTGAGTTTGGCGCCTTTGCTGGTGCTGGTTGTGGCCGCGCTGGGCTGGTGGGTTGACCGCTCGTTGGTTGAAAGCAACCTGCTCGAACAGATCCGGCTGCTCACCGGCGAGCGCACCGCTTCGGTGGTGCGCGAGGCTTTGGCAAGCGCACGCGAACCGTCGCAGGGGCTGTGGGCTTCGGCGATTGCCCTCGTGCTGCTGGTGTGGGGCGCGACAGGTGTGTTTGCGGAACTGCAAACCGCCTTTTGCAAACTGTGGCTCGACCCGGCCGATGCGCGCGGCGGCCGCGCGTCATGGAAGGTCACCGCTTCGCTGCGGCTGCGCGGCCTTGCGTACATCCTGGCGATGGGCTTTCTGCTGCTGGTATCGCTCACCGTTTCCGCCGGCATGGCGATCGCGTCGAACTGGCTGGGCACGCACCTGCCCTGGCAGCCGCTGCTGGTCGCCATGAGCGAAGTGGTGTCGTTTCTGTTTGCCACCGCACTGTTCATTGGCCTGATGCGCATCAGCGTGAACCCCAAACCGCACATGCGTTATCTCGCCTGGGGCGGCCTGATTGGCGCGGCATTGTTCACCGTCGGGCGCCACGGGCTCTCGGCCTATTTGTCCGGCGCGGCGGTGGTCTCCGCGTACGGCGCGGCGGGCTCGCTGGTGGCCCTGCTCATGTGGATTTACTTCTCTTCCGCCGTGCTGCTGCTTGGGGCCGCTTGCGCGCGGGCGCTGCAGGAGTCGCGCGAGGCGCGCCACGCGGCCAAGTAGCGCGCCGGGCGCAGACCGGATTCACCGGGTGATGTTGAGGGTTTTGGGGTCCACACCCAGAGCGCCCGATAAACGCAGCGCATTCTCTGGCGCGTGCACCTTCATGGTGTTGTCGAAAAAGCAGAACACGTTGCGCTTGGTAAGCAGCGGCGCAGGTTGCGGCGAAAGACGCGGCAGGTCGGCCTCGTCGCCCGAGGCCCAGGCGCGAATACGCCCCGCCCAATCGTCGATTTGCTCGTCGCTGTAGCCCGCGGCGTACAACTGTTTGGCGCCGTGCAGGCGCAGGTAGAGGAAATCTGCGGTCACGTCGCCCAGCTCTGGCCAGCGCCCCCCGGTGTCGGCAACGACCAGTGCCACGCGGTGTTTGCGCAGCAAGTCTATGAACTGTGGCTGGCAAAAGCTTGCGTGCCGCACTTCCAGCGCGTGGCGCACGCGCTGGGGCTCGGCGGGAGGCTCCAGCCATTCCTTGCCCCGCATGCGCGCTTCACGCTCGCGTGCCAGCGCGGCGGCAGCGGTGGTGTCGTGCGGCAGCGCAGCGAGGAAGGCGTCCAGCAGTTCGGCGTCAAACGCCAAGCTGGGCGGCAATTGCCACAGGATGGGCCCGAGCTTGGGGCCGAGCGCGAACAGGCCCGAGGCAAGGAAGTTGGCGAGCGCAGCGCGCGCATCCCGCAAACGCAGGATGTGCGTGATGTAGCGCGGCGCCTTCACGGTGAAGACGAACCCCGGCGGGGTGTCCTCTGCCCAACGCGCGTAGCTGGTGGGCCGCTGCAACGCATAAAACGAGCCATTGAGCTCGATGGCCGGGAACTGGCGCGACGCGTAGGCGAGCTCGCGCGCCTGCGTCAGCCCCTCGGGATAGAAATGCCCACGCCACGGCGCATAGCGCCATCCTGAAATTCCCACGCGGATCTGTGCTGCCATGTGGCCCCCTGGTTCGCCGCAATGGCGCCGGACCAGAAGTGTGCCGCTTTCCGCCAGTGCCTGAGCGGTATGCACACGCGACTGGCCAGCGCCGGGAGCGCAGCACGCACATCGAAACCCGGCCAAAGTCATCTGGGCGACTGCATTGACCTGCGAGAAATGCGGGTTTGCCCTTGAATGTTCTGCACTGCAGAATTTTTCGGCTTGTGCCCCTTGGCGCGTGGCTAAGCTGATTTGACAACCTACTGCCGGGCATTGCGCCTGCGCGGAGCGTTCAACGTACCGAGGAGTCTGCTTTCATGTGTTCTGAGCTGTTCTTGCGCCATCCCCCGCAGCGGCGCCGTTTGGCAGGAGTCCGCTGATGGAAATGTTCCTGCAGCAGGTGCTCAACGGTTTGACGCTGGGCGGCATCTACGCACTCGTCGCCCTCGGTCTTACCTTGGTCTACGGCATCCTGCACGTGCCCAACTTTGCGCACGGTGCGTTCTACATGGTGGGCGCGTTCGTCACGTTCCACCTGATGTCCGCCTGGGGCTGGAATTACTGGCTGGCAATGGCGGGGGCAGCGGCCTGTGTCGCGCTGATTGGCGTCCTCTCGGAGCGCCTGGTGTTCCATCCGCTGCGCAACCACGCGGGTCTGCACCCGATGATTGCGGCGATTGGCATGCTGTTGTTTCTCGAAGCTGCCGCCCAAGCCATCTGGGGCGCCGAGTTCCAGCGCCTGCAGACGCCGTACAACGCCATCATCGACCTGGGCGGCGTCACAGCACCAGCGCAGCGCCTGCTCATCATCGCCGGCGCGTTCACGGTGATGGTGCTGCTGCAGTGGTTCCTCAAGCGCACCGTGATGGGCTCGACCATTGTCGCCATGGCACAGAACCGGGACGGCGCCTCGCTGGTGGGCATCAATGCCAACCGCGTCGCCATGCTGACATTTGCCATTTCTGGCGCGCTGGCGGCAGTGGCGGCGGCTCTCTATGCGCCTATCAACCTGGTCTACCCGGCGATGGGCCATTTGGTGATCACCAAAGCCTTCGTGATCATCATCCTGGGCGGTATGGGCAGCGTGCCCGGCGCCATCGTGGGCGGCTTGATCATCGGCTTTGCCGAGTCGTTTGGCGCCTTCTACATTTCGACCGACTACAAAGACATCATCTCCTTCCTGCTGCTGGTGGTGATCTTGTCGTTTCGCCCGCAAGGCCTCTTCACCAACGGGGCGCGCTGACACCATGATCCAACTCCTCGAAGGCAAGCTCGGCTGGGCGCTGCTGTTTCTGGCAGGCCTGGCATTTCCCTGGCTGGCGGGCAACGACTACCACCTGACGGTGATGTCCACCGCGTACATCTTCGCTATCGCCACGCTGGGCCTCAACCTGATCACCGGGTACACCGGCCAGTTCAATCTGGCGCACGCGGGTTTCATGGCCGTGGGCGGGTACGCGCTGGGAATTCTCACCGTGGACTACGGCGTGTCGTACTGGCTGGCGTTCGTGCTGGCGGGCGCCATCACGGTGGCTATCGGGCTGCCGCTTGGCTGGGTGTCGCTGCGGCTGCGCGGGCATTACTTTTCGATCTTTACGCTGGTCGTGGGCACCATCATGTTTCTCGTCATCGAGAAGTGGGAAAGCCTGACCCACGGCGCGGTGGGGATCATGGGCATTCCAGCGCCCACCGCCATAGGTCCGATCACGTTCGACACGCCGCGCTCTCTGTATTACCTGACGTTTTTCTTTCTGGTGCTGGGGGTGTGGCTCATGCGCCGCATCGTGGACTCTTTGATGGGCCGCACTTTCATGGCGATTCGCAATGGCGACGAGCTTGCCGAAGCGCTCGGCGTGAACCTGATGCGCAACAAGCTCATCGCGTTTTTGCTCTCCGTGCTGTACGCGGGCTTGGCGGGTGCGCTGTATGCCGGATTTGTGCGTTTTCTCGGCCCCGACCTGGCGGGCGTTGAACACACGTTCGACATGACGATGTACATGGTCATCGGCGGACTAGGCACGGTGCTGGGCCCGCTCTTTGGCGCCATCGCGGTGCCGTGGGTTACGCAGTACCTGCAGTTTTTGCAGGAGTACCGGTTCCTGATTTTTGGCCCGCTGCTGGTGCTGCTGGTGATCTTCCTGCCCAACGGCATCGTGGGCACCTGGGTGGCTTGGCGCGCGCGCCAAGCCTCGGCGCGCGAGAAGGAGTCCGCCCGTGCTTGAGATAGAACATCTGACCAAACGCTTCGGTGGCAATGCGGCCGTCAACGATGTCAGTACCAGCATCGAGAAGCACAAGATCAACGCCATCATCGGGCCCAACGGTGCGGGCAAGACGACCTTCTTCAACCTGATCAGCGGCGTGCATTTGCCTACGGCCGGAACCATCACGTTTGAAGGCCGCGACATCACCACGCTGCGCACCGACGAGGTGGCGCGCCTGGGCATTGCGCGCACCTTTCAGAGCACCACACTGTTTGATACCGCCAGCGTGCTCGACAACCTGATCGTCGGCCACCGCCTGCGCACGCGCTCTGGCCTTTGGGATGTGCTGATCGGATCGGCGCGGCTGAAGGAAGAAGAGCGTGTGTGCCGCGAGAAAGCGCGCGAGGCGCTCGATTTTGTGGGCTTGTCGCACCTGGAAAACCGCGTGGCGGGCGACATCACCCAGGAAGAAAGAAAGCGCGTCGCCTTTGCCCTGGCCTTGTCCACGGCGCCCAAGCTGCTGCTGCTCGATGAGCCCGCGGGTGGCGTGAACCCGGACGAAACCCTGGGTCTCGCCGACTTGATTCGCAAGATGGTGCAACACGGCCTCACGGTGTGCCTGATCGAGCACAAGATGGACATGATCATGAGCCTGGCCGACAAGATTCTGGTGCTGAGCTACGGCGAAAAGATCGCCGAAGGCACCCCGGCCGAGGTGCGCGCCAACCCTGCCGTGATCGACGCCTATTTGGGGAGCGACCATGCTGACCTTTGACAACGTGCAGCTCTCCTACGGCAGCTTTCGCGCGCTCCAAGGCGTCACGCTGCATGCCGACGCGGGCGAGTTGGTGGTGCTGCTGGGCGCCAATGGTGCCGGCAAGAGCTCGATCTTCCTGACCGCCAGCGGACTGCACCGCGCCAGCGGCGGCAGCATTCGGTTTGGCGAGCGGGAACTGGTGGGCCGCAGCCCGTCCGACATCGTCAAGCAGGGGCTGGTCCAGTGCCCTGAAGGACGCAAGCTTTTCCTGCAGATGTCGGTGTTGAAGAACCTGATGCTCGGCGCCTATGTGCACCGCGGAGACGCTGCCGGAAACCGCACGCGACTCGAAGAAGTGCTGGCGCTGTTTCCCATCTTGAACGAGAAAAAGGACGATCCGGCGGGCTCGCTCAGCGGTGGCCAGCAGCAGATGGTGGCCATTGGCCGCGCATTGATGGGCAGGCCCAAGGTTTTGCTGCTCGACGAGCCCTCGCTCGGGCTGGCGCCGCTGGTTGTCAAGCAGGTGTTTGAGGTCATTCAGCGCATCAACCGTGCCGGCACCACGGTGCTGCTGGCCGAGCAGAACGCTTATGCGGCCCTCAAGATCGCCAACCGAGCGTATGTGCTCGAGCGCGGCCAGATCGTGCTCGAAGGCGATCCGCAAAGCCTGCTGCACAACGAAGCCGTGCGCCGGGCCTACATCGGGGCGTGAGCCACCCTCCGTCCTCTTTTCATCGCAACCCTTTTCCCACAAGTCCCAAGGAGACATTCATGATCATTCGAAGAAAATTCACCCTGCTCGCTGGCGCATTGGCCATGGGCGGCCTGCTGATCTCAGGCCAGGCGCTTGCGCAGGAAGTCGTCAAGATCGGCTTTACCGGCCCCTTGAGCGGCGGCGCTGCGCAGTACGGCAAGAACACGCTGGACGGCATGAAGTTCGCCATTGACGAGCTCAATGAAAAAGGCTTTGAAGTCGCCGGCAAGAAGGTCAAGTTCGAAGCGGTGGCACTGGACGACAAGTACAACCCGAGCGAAGCTGCCATCAACTTCCAGCGCCTGGTGCAAGAGAGCAAAACCCCGGTGGTCATGTGCCCGCACTCCGGGGGCGGCTACGCGATCCAGACCAGCAACGAGCGTCTGAACGCCATGCTGCTGTCGTACACCAGCGTGCCGAAAATAACCGAGAGCGGCAACAAGCTGACGATGCGCATTCCGCCCGACTTTTCGACCTACATCAAGCCGTTCGTCGCTTACTCGATCAAGCGCTTCGGCAAGAAGGTGGCGATTGCCAACGCAGACCACGACTACGCGAAGGCGTGGACGGCGCTGTTCAAGCCGGCGTGGGAAGCGGCAGGCGGCGAGGTCGTGGCGGAGAACCCCATGAGCTACAACCGCTCGACCGACTTCTACAGCGGCGTGAGCAAGGCCTTGGCGGGCAAACCCGATGTGCTGTTTATTGGCGGCGCCTCAGAGCCCACAGCGCTGGTCGCCAAACAAGCGCGCGAGCTGGGCTTCAAGGGCGGCTTCATCATCATGGACCAGGCCAAGATGAACGAAATGAAGTCCATTGTCGGGGGTTACGACAAGCTTGAAGGCGCC
>JAUCDU010000116.1:0-7918 GCA_034674825.1 Giesbergeria sp. | reverse complement strand
CTTGCGCCGGGAATGTGGCGCGAGGTCGACGCTAAAGTGTCCTGAGTTGGCGAGTGGGGCCCTACTGTGGCTGCACTACATTTTTGTAGCATCAAACCATTGTGCATCAAACGCTAGAGCCTATTTTTACTCCAAATGTCGCTATCAATCAGAGAGCTCGCTGCGCATTGAATCGGCGTGCATGCAACCGAATCGTTTCGCGCCGCGTCATTGCGTTCTCTCGATTCTGAGTACCGCGGTGCGCCTTGTTGTGGCGTGGGCATAGCCCGGCGCAACGACATCGGTAAAAATGGCAGCCGAGCCGATGTTCGCGTACCCTACCATTCGGCACCCTCTGCCCACTATCGAGATCGTTCATGCTTGCCTCCACCGACCGCTCCGTCACCACCACTGAAGACGTGCTCATCAGCCTGTGCAACTCGGTGACGCGGGTGTTGACCGTCGCAACCCAGAGCCAAATCCACTACTCAGCCATGGTGCAGCGCATCAACAAGACCTGCCTGCGGCCCGACATCGGTTGTTTCGTGCTGTTCGACGGCGGATTTTCCGGCTTGGTAGTGCTCAATTTTTCGGCCGAAGCCGCGATGGAGGTGTACTCCAGCTACCTCTTGAGCATGGGCATGGCGCAGGAAGACCTTGCGCGCTCCTACACCTCAGACGAAGTGAGCAACGTCATGGGCGAATTGATGAACCAGGTGGCCGGTGATTTCACGGGCAAAGTGCGGCGCGAACTGCAAACCCACATTACCCAGAACCAGCCCAAGATGCTGGTGCTCAACAAGCAAGTCATGCTGAGTGTGGACGCGAACCTTGGCCAACCAGAGGCGCGCCGCGTGACCTTCTACACCAGCAACAACAACATTTTTTACCTGGAACTTGCGATGGAACGCACCGAGTTCGTCAAGATCTTCGATTTTGAACCGCAGGAACAAGCCAACCCGGACGAAGTCATGGCGGCCACAAGCGCCCAATCGGCGACTGTGGCCCCAGCTCCAGCGTCCGATAGCGATACCGACGAACTCTTGCGATCGCTCGGGATGTAAGCGCCTCGCTGCCAGCTAAAATAGCCGGCTCAGGAGACTTGGGTGAGTGGTTTAAACCAGCAGTCTTGAAAACTGCCGACGGGCAACCGTCCGTGAGTTCGAATCTCACAGTCTCCGCCAAAACGATTAAACAAAGGCAAACTCAAAAAGCGAAGCGCGGCACCTGCCGGTGTCAGGACGGCGTCGCCATTCCCGCCTGCCAACGCACGAGATGTTGCGCCAGCTTCTCAAAGGCCAGGTCGATCACCACCGCCAGCAAACCCACCAGCACCGCACCCTGCAGCACATAGGCGGTGTTGAAGCCACTCAGGCCTACGATGATGGGCAGGCCCAGCGTTTTGGCTCCGACAGTCGAAGCAATGGCGGCGGTGCCGATATTGATGATGACCGAAGTGCGCACGCCCGCCAGGATCACCGGGGCGGCCAATGGCAGCTCGATGCGCCTCAGACTTTGCCAGGGGCTCATGCCCAGGCCTTGGGCCGCTTCGCGCGCTGCCTGCGGCACCGATGCGAGGCCGGCCAGCGTGCCTTGCAACACGGGCAGCACACCATACAGGGCGAGTGCGATCAGGGCCGGCGCTTCACCAAAGCCCACCAGGGGTACGGCCACAGCCAGCACCGCCACGGGCGGAAAAGTCTGTCCAGCAGCCACCACGGTTTCAATCAGGGGGCGAAACTCACTGCCACTCGCGCGGGTGGCGAAAACTCCGGCGGCAACGCCCAAGATCACAGCAAAGCCGCTCGACAGGCTGACAATTTTGAGGTGCGCCAGCGTCAGCGCGAGAAAGCTGTCCTGGGCATACAGCGGGCGCTCGAGCGCCGGAAACAGCGCCGCAAAAAACGGCTTGAACCACGCCATGCCAAACACCAGCAACAGCAGGGCCGCGAGGGCCCACGGCAAGGGCTCGCGCGCCCAGGCCAGGCGCTTGGCGCTTTCGGGCGCGAACACGGGCGTGGAACCGTTCATGGCCGCCGATCCAGCAGGTCATCAAAATCGATGACACCCAGCGCCTGGCCGTTTTCGTCCACCACAGGCAGTCGCGCGACACGACGCTCCACGAATTCCGACAGTACCTCGCGCAGGCTCATGCTGGCCAGCACCGGCTCGCCCGCAGCGCGCTCATTCAACCGCAGACGCGAGGCCACACTTTGCAGGCCCAGCAGCTTGATACCGACATCGCTACGACCAAAAAAATCGATCACGAACGCATTGACCGGGTTGGAGAGCATCTCAAGCGGCGTGCCACTTTGCACGATGCGACCATGGTCGAGCAACACGATGCGCGTGGCCAGGCCGAGCGCTTCGTCAATGTCATGCGTGACCAGCACAATGGTCTTGTCAAAGGCCTTGTGTATGCGCGCAAGCTCGGTCTGCAGAGCAGCGCGCGTGACCGGATCGAGCGCGCCGAAGGGCTCGTCCATCAGCAGCACCTCGGGGTTGCCCGCCAATGCCCGCACCACCCCCACGCGCTGTTGCTGCCCGCCCGAGAGCTGGTGCGGATAGCGCTTGCGATAGAGCTCTGGCGGGAGCTGCAGCAACGTCAAAAGCCCGGTCACGCGCGCCTCGATGCGCGCTGCGGGCCAGTGGAGCAAGGTCGGCACCGTGGCAATATTTTTCTCGACGCTCCAGTGTGGAAACAGCCCGACCGACTGAATCGCATAGCCCATGCGGCGTCGAATATCTTCGGGACGAAAACTGCGAATCTCGTCACCGGCAAACACAATGCGCCCGCTGTCGTGCTCCAGCAGTCGGTTCATCATTTTGAGCAGGGTCGATTTGCCCGAGCCCGAACTGCCAAGAATCACGGTGAATTCGCCGCGTGCAATGTGCAGGCTCAGGTCGTCAATCACCGTCACGCCGTTGAAGGCTTTGGAGACATGCTGCAGTTCAATCATCAGGCGTCAATCAAGTGATTCGCGCGTCAAGGCCAGGGCGAGTGCCTTGAGCACGGCATCCACCGCAACCGCCATCGCCACCACCGGCAGCACGCCGAGCAGCACCACATCCAGTGCGCCGCTACCCAAGCCCTGAAACACAAGCGCGCCAAAGCCGCCCGCACCGATCAGGGCCGCCACCACGGCCATGCCGGTGGTCTGAACCGTGGCCACGCGCAAGCCCGAAAGCAAAACCGGCAGGGCCAGCGGCAACTCGACACGCCAGAAAATCTGCTCCGGCGTCAGCCCCATGCCCTGCGCTGCCTCGATGACCGCAGGCGGTACCTGGCTCAGCCCGGCAGCGCTGCTGCGCGCAATGGGCAGCAAGGCGTAGAGCGTCAAGGCAATCACCGCCGGCGTCATGCCAATGCCCTTGACGCCGAGTTGCGCCAGCACCGGCACGCTGGCCGCCAGCAGCGCAAGCGGTGCCATCAGCAAGCCAAACAGCGCGATCGACGGCACAGTTTGAATCACATTGAGCACGGCAAACAGCGGCCCGCGCAGCGCGCGCATCCGGCTGGATGCGATGCCCAGAGGCACGCCCATCAGCAAAGCGGGCAGCAGGCTGAACAGCACGATTTGCACGTGCTGCCACAGCGCTGCACTGAAGACATCCTGGCGATCGGCGTATTCCTTGAGCAACGACAAATCATGAAACGCGCCACCCGCAAGCAGCAGCGCAAGCGGCGCGAGGACGACGCCAACGCCGAGCATGCGCCAGAGCGGCGGCAGGGCCAGCCGACCCAGGGCGTCGGCGGCCGCCAGCCAACTGAGAGCGGCCAGAATCCAGAACGCGCCGCCCAGGGATGTGCGGGCAATGGCGCTCGCCTCCCCTGCCAGTTGCGTCGCCTGCTGCGCTGCCAGCGCCGCCAGGCTGCTGAGCAACAGCGTTGCCGCCAGCCACACAGCGACGTGCACGCCGCGCGTGGGCCGCATGAATATGGAAGCAACCAGCAGCAGCGCGGACAGCAGGGCCAGCCAGAAGGGGCCGCCCGCAACGCCGCCAACGATCTGCGCCAGCATGATGCCGGTGCCGGGCACCAGCCGATTGGGAGCGTGTGTCACCAACGGCAAGCCCAGCGCAGCGCCAAGCCCTGCTACCGCCAGAACGGCCAATACGCGGTTTTTGACCAGCCCCATCACGCGCCGGGCGCTACAGCCAAGCAGCGCTGCGATACCTCACTTGATGAAGCGCTTGGACCTGAGGTAGTCGGTGGCGACTTTTTTTGCATCCTGCCCTTCCACCGCAATTTTTGCGTTGAGCGTTTGCAGCGTAGTGCCATCCAGCGCCTTGAACACGGGCGCAAGCAGTGCTTCTATCTGCGGATAGCGGGTCAGCGTTTCGGCCCGGATCAGCGGGGCCGGTGCGTAGATCGGTTGAATGCCTTTGGGGTCGCTCAGCACCACCAGACCCAAGGCGGCAAGGGCGCCGTCGGTGCCGTAGGCCATGGCGGCGTTGACACCCGAGGTTTTCTGGGCGGCGGCCTTGATGGTCACGGTGGTGTCGCCGCCAGCCAGGGTAAGCAACTGGTCTTGCTTGAGCTTGAAGCCATAGGCGGCCTGAAACGCGGGCAAGGCATCGGTGCGTTCGATAAATTCGGCGGAGGCGGCCAACTTGAAATGACCGCCTTTGGCCAGCCACGGCCCCAGGTCGGCGAGCGAGTGCACCTTGTGCTTGCTGGCGACATCCTTGCGCAGCGCAATCGCCCAGGTGTTGTTGGCCGGGGCGGGCTCCAGCCAGACGATCTGGTTCTTTTCGGCATCGAGCTTTTTCACCAACTCGTAGCCCGCTGTGGCGTTCTTCCAGGCTGGATTCTTTTCATCGGAGAAGAAAAAAGCGCCGTTGCCGGTGTATTCGGGGTACAGGTCAATTTCGCCTGTGGTGATAGCGCCGCGCACGATATTGGTGGCGCCAAGCTGCAGCTTGTTTTCCGTCTTGATGCCGTTGGCCTCAAGCACCTGAATCATCATGTTGCCGAGCAACGAGCCCTCGGTGTCAATCTTGGACGCCACGCGCACGGGGGCCTGGGCAAAAGCTGTGACCGACGCAAAAAGAAACAGCGCAACGCAGCGAATCAGCCAGCGGCGTGAAAACAGGGCCTTCATACACAAGCCTTTCGGGTGAGGTTGCACGGACATTGGTTTTCAGTTTACCGCGTGCCCTTCGCGACCCACTGGACCTGCAGTTCCAAGACGTTTGCGAGCCGCCGATTGGAATTTCCGCAGCGCCCAGAACACCAGCCGCTCCACCCATCCTGCTGCTGCGGGGACCAGGGTCGGGTGGCAGACTGGATACGCTTGCTCACCGCAAATAGGCCTAGGACGCGCTATGGTGGTGGACCAGATTCAATGAAACACCACTCACCATGTACACAAGACTGTCCGCCACTGTGTTCGCTACCGCTCTGGTGGCGGCCTGCGCTACGCCTCAGCAAACTGCCCCTATGGATATCAGACCTGTCATCCCCGCCCCTGGCGGGCGCTGCGACGCAGGACCAGCGCAGTCGGCAATTGGCAAAAGCAGCACCGCGCGCAACGTGGAAGCCGCGCGCGTCGCAGCCGGTGCGCGCATGGCCCGGACCATTCGCCCCGGGCAAATGGTGACCAAGGAATTCGATGCCGAGCGGCTCAATCTCGATGTGGATGGCAGCGGTCGCATTGTGGCGGTGCGCTGCGGCTGACACACCGGCCCAATTAAGCAGGCAGGAACAACTCCTGCAGATCGCTCAGGAAGTCAAAACCCCGCTCTGATGGCCGTACGTGCACCAGGTCGCGTTCAATCAGGCCCTTGGCTTCGGCCTGGTCGAGCGCTGCTCCGATAGAGGCAAGGCTCTGCCCGGTGCGCTCGACGAAATCCTGCAGTGCAAAACCGCCACGCAGCCGCAGGGCGTTCAGCATGAATTCAAACGCCAGGTCCGCGCGGCGCACCTCATCGTCCTGCGCCATGGCGCGGCCAGCGAGCGCGTTGTCCATGTAGAGTGCCGGATCGCGAAAACGCGTCTGCCGGACCACCCGGTGGGCAAAGCTGAGCTTGCTGTGCGCACCGGCGCCAATGCCCAGGTAATCGCCAAAATTCCAGTAGTTGAGGTTGTGCGCGCATTCATGGCCGGGCCGCGCATAGGCCGATATTTCGTAGCGCTGCAAGCCGCGCGTGCCGGTGCGCTCGGTGATCCGGTCGAGCATGGCGTAGGCCAGGTCGTCCTCGGGCACGACGGGCGGATACTTGGCGAAGAAAGTGTTCGGCTCGATGGTCAGGTGGTAGATCGACAGGTGCGGCGGCGCGAGCGCCAGCGCCATGTCGAGGTCGGCATCCAGCGCAGCCATGTCTTGCCCTGGCAGCGCGTACATCAAATCGAGGTTGAAGGTATCAAAGGCCTGCGCAGCTTCTTCCACCGCCGCTCTGGCCTGGGCACCGTCGTGCACCCGGCCGAGCGCCGCAAGGTGGGTGTCGTTGAAACTTTGCACCCCCACCGAGAGGCGCGTCACGCCCGCCGCGCGGTAGGCGCGAAAGCGGTCCTTCTCGAAGGTTCCGGGGTTGGCCTCCAGGGTGATTTCCGCGCCCGCAGCAAGCGGCAGCAGCGCGCGAATGCTGCTGAGCAGCAAGTCGATGGAGGCAGGAGAAAACAGACTGGGCGTCCCGCCGCCAATGAAAATCGTCTGCACCGGCCGGCCCCAGACCAGGGGCAGCGCCGCCTCCAGGTCTGCGCGCAGAGCGTCGAGGTAGCGCGCCTCGGGCAAGGCGCCCTCGCCGCCCACCGCATGCGAATTGAAATCGCAGTACGGACATTTTTTCAGGCACCACGGCAGGTGCACATAAAGCGAGAGCGGCGGCAGCGCGGACAGCTGCAACAGGCCCGGGCGCATGTAGTGCTGGATATCTCGCGGTGCCACAGCAGCGACCTCGTTGGCGGGGGCGATGCGAATGGTCATGCGGGTGCTCCAAATCCTTCTGCCCCGCCCGGATCACAGCTCGCATGCGCATGCTGCCGCTTCGGCCAGCGACCGCCGCGCAAGGGCCGCCCCGCCGCGCTGGCGGTGTCCCCCTTCCCGCGTTGCGCAGCACTGCAAGACAAGAGGGAAGCGGCAAAGCCGCTCAGGGGGATGTACGTCATGCGAACCACCGCTCACGCATCAGCGCCAGCATGGCCTGAGCCGCCTGGCCTCTGTGACTGAGGCGGTTCTTGACCGCAGGATCGAGCTCCGCAAAGGTCTGGCCAAGGTGCGGAATGACCATCACCGGGTCAAAACCGAAACCGTGGCTGCCACGCGGCGCCAGCGCGATGTCGCCCACGACACGGCCCACAGCGATCAGCGGCTCAGGGTCTTCAGGGCTGCGCATCGCCACCAGCGTGCTGACCAACGCGGCGCGCCGGTTGTGCATGCCCTGCATTTGTTCCAGCAAGGCGCGCACGTTGTGGTCGTCGCCCTTGGGGTAGCCCCATTGGGTGGCGTAGTGGGCGGTATCGACACCGGGCAAGCCACCAAAGGCGTCCACGCACAGACCTGCGTCGTCGGCCACGGCAGGCAGACCGGTGTGCTGCGCAGCAAAGCGCGCCTTGGCCAGCGCGTTTTCGACGAAGGTGCGGTGCGGCTCCTCGGCTTCACCTACGCCCAGGTCGGCCTGGCGCACCAGCGCCACGCCCAGCGGCGCAAACAGGGACTGCAGCTCGGCGAGTTTCCCCAGATTGTTCGAAGCAAGCACAATTTTCATGACGACCAAACCCACGACTTTCACGACCACCACCACGAAGTGCGGCGCAATGGATCATACGGGCGCGCAGGCCCAAGTCTGCGCAGCTACGCAAGGGTGATTGCCGGCCCAGTTCGCTGCGGGAAGGAAAGCAGCACACCCTTTACTGCTATAAATTGGTGAGCATTGAGCGCATGCTGCAAAAGCGCTAGAGCCAATTTTTATTCAATTTTGCAAGCGCGCGAGAAAC
>JAUCDU010000115.1:0-7934 GCA_034674825.1 Giesbergeria sp. | reverse complement strand
ACATGGAGATAGGCATGGTGACGCCACCCGTGGGGCTCAACCTGTTTGTCACCGCCGGGGTGACCGGCATGAACCTGGTGCAGGTGACCAGGGCGGCGCTGCCATGGCTGTCGGTGCTGCTGGTGTTTCTGGTGATGGTGACGTATATCCCGCAAATCAGCCTGTTCCTGCCGGACCTGTTGATGGGCAAGTAGGGCCCGACTGCGCTAACCAGAAAGCGGGGCCACGGCCCCGCTTTTTCAATCTCGCAGCGGGTGCTGCAAAGGAATTTCCCTACAACGGATGCTCAGTAAAAAACCGGCCGCCGTGGTACAGCAGCGGCGCGGCGCCAGCGCGGTGGCTGCAGCGCTCGACCTCACCGACAAAAATAACGTGGTCGCCTTCTTCGTAGCGGCTGCGGTTAAAGCATTCAAAATGCGCCACCGCGCCATCAAGCAGCGGCGCGCCCGCCACGCCAGCAGTATGTGCCACGCCTGCCCAGCGATCAACGCCGCGCGCGGCAAAGCGCTCGGCCAGACCCTGCTGGTCGGCCGCAAGCACATTGATGGCGTAATGCGATCCGGCAGACAGCGCCGCCATCGATGCCGCGGCGTAGGCCAGGCTCCAGAGCACCAGCGGAGGTGTGAGCGACACCGAATTGAAGGAGCTTGCCGTAAGCCCCACCAGATGCCCATCGGCCGCGCGCGCGGTGACGATAGTGACGCCGGTGGCAAACATGCCCAAGGCGTCGCGAAACTCGCGCGTGGAAAATTCGGGGGGGCGGGGCTGAAGAAGGCGGGACACAGAAAACGACGACAGGCAGGGCGGGCTATTATGTGCCCCTCTTCGAAAACGCGTCTGCAACTGCGGCGCTGCTGCCGGCTTTCTGATTGATGTCTCTGCTTCCCACGTTCACCACACTGGGCTCCGGCCCCACCGTGCTGATGCTGCACGACGCCGACAGCGGACACTTGAGTTTCTCCCCCCAGGTCGAAAGCTTGGCCAACGCAGGCTATCGGGCGGTGGCCTGGGATATGCCGGGCTATGGTCACAGCGCGCCGGTCGAACCTTACAACTTCCTCGGCCTGGTGCGCCGCTGCCAGTTGCTGATCGAGGCACTCGAATGCCAACCGCTCGCCCTCGTTGGCCATGGCCTGGGCGCCATGCTGGCGCTGGAGCTCGTGCTTCGCGGCGGGGTGCAAGTCGACCGCCTGCTGTTGTGCTCGGGCGGCCCCCGCCTGGGCGCCGCGGCGCTTGACCACTGGCAAGCGCCGCGTCAACGCGCGCTGTTGTCGCAAGCCTCCATGGAGGAGGTGGCCGACTTGCTGGTGCCGCAACAAGTGGGCACCGGTGCGCTGCCCGAAGGCGTCCATTTGGCGCGCCATGCCATGGCACTGGTTCACCGCGCCACCTATGGGCGCGCCTTGTCTGCGCTGGCGGAGTTTGACCGCAGTGGCGCAGAGCTCGCCCTGGTGCAACAGCCGGTGCTGCTTGTCGGCGGCGAGCAGGACCGTACGCTCGCGCCTCACGCCCTGGATGCTCTGGCGGGGTCGCTACCGAATGCGCAGCGCCTGAACCTGCGCGGCGTTGGCCATTGGCCCCAACTGGAAGCACCCGAGGCTTTTGATGCCGCCTTGCTTCAATTCCTCGCAACGCCGCGGGTGTTGCACTGATGCGCCGCGCCACCTGGGTGAGCGCGCTGCGCTGGTCCGCCTGCGGCTTGCTGGCAAGCGTGGTCGGTCTGGCCGCTGCTGAACCGCGCCTGGCTACGCCGCCCTCGTTAGCGGCTTGTCTGCTGCTGGTGCCCCGGCTTCCGAGCGTCTCGTATGCGCAATGCGCTGCCGCCAGGCTGGAAGAAAGCGGCGCCTTCTCGCGCAACGGCGTGCCTTTGTACTGGCGCGATGTGGTGAGCCAGGGGCCTGACAGGCCGGCACACAACGGGCCACTGCGCGTTCTGGTGATCGGCGCCATCCATGGCGACGAACTCACCGCCGGCGCGCTCGCCATGCGCTGGATTCCCCTGGCGGGCAAGACGCCGCGCAACGTGCACTGGCGTTTTGTGCCCGTGGCCAACCCGGACGGGCTGCTTGCCCGCAAGCCCCAGCGCACCAACGCCCAAGGGGTGGACCTGAATCGCAATTTCCGGACCCCCGGTTGGGACCACGATGCCCCGCTGCACTGGAACAATCGCGCCCGCCGCGATCCCCGCCGCTGGCCGGGCCCGTCCGCACTTTCGGAGCCCGAAAGCCGTTTCATCAACGACCAGATCGAGCGCTTTCGACCACAGTTGGTGGTCAGTATCCATGCGCCCTACGGCGTACTTGATTTCGACGGGCCGCAAACGCCGCCGCGCCGACTGGGCGCCCTGCGCCTGGAGCAGGTCGGCGTGTTTCCAGGATCGCTGGGGCATTACGGCGGCCTGCAAAAGGGCTTGCCAGTGGTCACCATCGAACTGCCCAACGCGCTCAGGATGCCCAAGGATGCTGAGCAGCAGCAGATGTGGGCCGACATGCTGCGGTGGATGGATGCACGCCTCTTTGGTGAGGTACGGGAAGCGCGCGATGCACCGGTGGCAAGCCCAGGGCCTGGAAAGCGCTCCGCGCGTTGAGCTTACCGGTCATTGCTTCGACGTTCTGGTGCTATCTGGCGTCAAGTGCGCGTAAACCCTATGGTTTTATTGTGACCCTAAGAGCGCGAAACTGACTGAATCGTTATCATTGGCGCATGGAAAACGCGACGCCCAAAGTGTCCTTCAAGGAGCAAATGCACCAGGCGCGCGAGCGCGCGATCCTGCGTACGGCTTGCGATCTGCTCGGAGCGAAGTCGTTTGACGCCATGACCATGGACGATGTGGCGGGCGCTGTTGGCGTCGCCAAGGCCAGCCTCTACAAGCATTTCGGCAGCAAGGAAGAGCTGTGCTGCGCCGCCATGGTTGAGGTGTTGCAACTGGTGCGCGCCTACCTGAAAGACCTGGACCCGCAGCTGCCCGCCGCCAGCAAACTGCGCGCGGTCACCCGTTGGTCGCTGGAGCGACTGCTGGCGGGCGAGATGCCCTTGTTGCCAAACCGAAACTCTCCGCTGCGTGCAGTGCTGATGAGCAACAAGGATTACGCCCATCATGTCGTCCTGCTGAGCGATACCCTGGGCGAGTGGATCGTGCAAGCCCAGGCCGATGGCGAGCTGGACGCAGAGCTTCCGCCCCTGGTGGTGCTCTACACCTTGTACGCCCGCGCCTGCGACCCTGTTGTGGGGTTTCTGCAGGAAAGCGGCCTGTACCAGAACGAAGAAATCGTCGACCTCGTGCTGCGCACCTGTTTCGACGGACTGCGCTCGCGCTGATACAAAAACGCCCACCTGGCGGGCGCCGAGGGACGGAGCAGGTGCTCCGCCCCCAGGGTCAACAGACCATCAGCGAACAATGAGCACTGGGACGCGGCAGTTGGCCAAGACCTGCGTCGTGACAGAGCCCATGACCAGCGTGGCAAGCGCGCCGTGGCCGTGCGAACCCATCACCACCAAATCGTACTTGCCGGCCTCGGCCGCCTTGCCGATGTTCTCGCCTGCGGGACCAATCTTGACAATGCGCTTGGGGACGATTCCTTTTCGTTCGAGGAACTTGACCACAGGAGCGAGCACTTTCTCCGCCTGATCGTCGTAGTACTGGTCCACCACATCTTTGCCAAGCGCGGCGCGCGCGCGGGGCGGCAAGGCCGCTTGCACGGTAATGACGCTGTACGCATGTTTGCTGCCGAGCAGTCCATCGTGTGCCGCCAAATAGGCCAACATCTTCTTGGTGTAGGCGCTGCCGTCGACAGCCAGCAGAATGTTCATTGCAATTTCTCCCATAAAAGATTTGGCAAGGCGCCAGCGACGCGCAAGCCGTCAACCATGGCACCCGCGTGCGACCATCATACGGGGGGCTGCCAGCAAATACACAAGGGCCGTTCACGCGGGAGATTTTTAGTAAAAACCGGTTCTAGCGCTTACATAACAAGCCACTAATGCTATTTATTTAGTAGTATGGTCTTGCTCTACATCAATACAGGCGAGTGGATCGAAAGCGTCTTGCTCTCCCTTGCGCGCGTAGCCCAGGGGATTGGCACGCACGCGGCAGCTCCAGGCACTGGCGTCCGGGCGCGTACCGCTGGCGGTGTAATCGATCGCGGTGTGCAAATGCCCGTGCAGCCACAGGCGGGCGTACGGCAGCAGTGCATCGAGCGCATTGCAAAAACCGGCTGTGCCTGGCGTGAGGCCATAGCGGGGATCGCTGCTGCGCAAACTGGGCGCGAAATGCGTCACCGCCACGGTAGGGCCGTCGAAGGGCTCGGCCAGAGCGGCCCGCAACCACGCCTGGCAGAGCAGCGACTCGTCACGCACTTGTGGCGCCAGCTGTGGCGCCGCGCCTCGGGTGGCGCCGGTATGGCGCAGGTAGTAGTTGGCGGCGCGAAAGGCTTTTTCGCGCATCTGCAGGCGCTGCGTTTCGTTCGCGCCGGCGGCGTCGGCCAGCGCGTCGAAATCCGCCCAAAGCGTAGTGCCGACGAAGCGCACGTCGTCCAGCACCACTGCCTCGCGCTCCAGCCAGACCAGGCCAAGCCGATCGCAAGTCGCGCGCAGTCGCGCATGGGCGGCGCCAAACTCCTGCGCGTCGTACTCGTGGTTGCCCGGCACAAA
The DNA here is from genome assembly GCA_034674825.1 of Giesbergeria sp. GTDB lineage: Bacteria > Pseudomonadota > Gammaproteobacteria > Burkholderiales > Burkholderiaceae_C > Simplicispira. Next base: position 3,284 of record JAUCDU010000115.1, on the reverse strand, counting down.
GAGCACCGGCACCGGCCAACCCGCGTACTGCGGCAGGGGAGAAAAGCGTTCCAGCCCGAAGTGCTCTCCCGCAAGCAGCGAGCCATTTTGGTAGGAGCCAATGTCGCCCGCAAGTACCAGTACGTCGGCGCAGGGCGCGGGTTCCGGCCTGAACTGGGGATGCACCTCCAGATGCAGGTCGGAGAGCAGCTGAATCTTCATGGAGAGATTCTCGCCGCCCGGCGACGGAGGCAGGTTTGGAGCGAAACGCTAGCGCTGCTTGGCCAGCACTTCGTCCAAGGCCAGCGCCAGTGCGTGGAACTCGGCGTTGTTCAGCGTACGCATACGCACGTGGCCGGATTTTGAAAGTATCTGAAACGGCCACAGCGTTCGTTTTTCTGGCTGATAGGCGGCAGCGGCCTGGCGCAGCACGTCCAGCGGGACGGAAAAGCTGGCCGTTTCCTGGTACGTGCACTTGCGCTCGAACAGATCGCGCATGTTGCAGGTGGAGCCTTGCTTATCCACCTTGAGTGCCACCGTTTTTTCTTGTGCTCCTGCGCCATAGCGCGCCTCGCTCACCATGTGCATCGCGTAGTCGATGTAGGTGTCGGTCACGACAATCTGCACCGAAACCTGGCGCGTCTTGCGGTCGACTTGTACTCTCAGGAACTCGGTGCTGGGGTACTCGCGGCTCTCTGGCGTGTGGGCAGCGGCGGTGTCCAGCGTCACCGAGGGCGCGGCAGGATCGTCCTTGACGGTGATGCGGCGTTGGTAGAAATCGCTGGTATCGCGGCCAATCAAAGCGTCGAAGGCTGTGCGGTTTTCCAGCGATTGAAACAGATAGTCGCCGTGTTTCCAGCTGGCGCCCTTTTGCAGCAGGTTGAAGCTCTGCGCCTGGCCGTCGGCAAAAAAGGTGAAGTAACTGCTCTTCACTGAAGCCGCGCCGATCTCGGTAACTTCGGTTGGAGACACCCCTTTGCAGACATTCGCCCGACCCGCTTCGGGCGAAGGCAGCAAAGGCAGTTCGGCGCTGCAGATGCCCTGCGCGTTGCTGGTGCACGACCAGGGGGCTTGCAGCTTCTTGCCGCCGAAGAAGGCGCCATCGTCGGACTGGCAAGCGCCGCGCACGGTGGCGTTCACGACCGGTTGTTGCTGCGCATCAAGCAGCAGCAAATGAATGCGGCCCGCTTCGGGGGTCGCTGCCCAAGCAATATTCGTGAAAAGCAGCGTGCCGGTTGTGGCAAGGGCGAGCACCAAGGTTTTGTGCATGCGGGGTTTCCAATGGCGTGGTGTTGGGCGCATATGCAGAGCGCATCGCGCGGGGCGAATGTTAGCTGCCGCACTGGAACGCGAGCGAGCGAAAACCTACGATTCGCGGGGCTGTACCGGCGGCAGATGCTCCGCAGTTGCCGCACGCACCACCACGTCACGCAACCACTGGTGCTCTGCGCCGCTGGCACGGCGCATGTGCCAGAGAGCATCGACGTGGACGGTAGGCAACTGCAAGGGCAGCGGCCGCCACACCAGCGCGCCATCGAGGCCTGTGACCCCGAAAAAATGCAGCGGCAACACCGTCAGCAGGTCGGAATTCGCAACCACACGTCCGGCGGTAAAGAACTGGTTGACGGTGAGCACGATGCGGCGCTCGCGCCCCATGGCGGCGAGCGCCTCGTCGGTGAAACCGTATGGTCGGCCCGAAAAGCTCACCAGCAGGTGCCGCGCTGCGCAGTACTGGTCGAGTGTCAGCGGGCCCGCAGCCAGCGGGTGGTCCTTGCGCATCAGGCAGACGTATTCGCCATCATAGACACGGTGGTGTGCGTAGCTCACTGCATCGCCGGTCTGGTTGCGCGCCGTCAGATCTGCCAGCACCGCCGGAAAGTAGCCAATGGCCAGATCTGCCGCCTCTTCGTCCAGCAAGCGGCGCGGGTCGCGGGTGGCCAAAGGCAGCACGCGCACCGATACGCCGGGCGCCTCCTGAGCGAGGATACGCACCATATGGGGAAGCAGTGCGGCTGCCGTGGCGTCTGCCATGGCCAACACAAAACTGTTGTCCGCGCGCGCCGGGTCAAAGCGCTCCGGCGCGAGTGCCCCTTCGAGTTGTGCCAAGGCGGCCTGCACCACCGGCCACAGCGCCTGCGCGCGCGGCGTGGGTTCGACACCGCTGCCGCTACGGCGAAGCAGGTCGTCGCCCAGCGTTTCGCGCAAGCGCCGCAGTGCATTGCTGACCGCAGGCTGCGTCAATGAGAGCTTCTGCGCAGCACGGGTGATGCTGCGCTCCGCCATCACGGCATCGAAAACACGCAGCAAATTGAGATCCAGCCGACGAAATATATCGCTCATGGAAGGTGGGTTTGCAGCAGATCATTCAAGTCCTGAATGAAGATCATCACAAACATAAAGTTGAATAACAGGCGGGTAAACCCTAATATCTACCCATCGCACTCATTTGTGCAGTTGTTCAGGAGCTTTCATATGTCTACGTTTGCCCATTCTCCCCTTATGCGTTCACTTTCAGTGCCCGCCGTGGCGGCGAAGCCCGTTCCAGGGTTGGGTGCCCTGTTTTCCGCTTGGCGCGCCGAGCGCCGGCGTGCTCGCGAAGACCGCGAACTCTGGGCGCTGGCCCAGCTGGATGCGCGCGTCATGACCGATCTGGTTTGCGCCAGCACTCGGCAGGACTGATCGCAAAGCGACGCCCGGGGTGGTAGCAGCCATGTTGCCGACTCGGCTCAAGTAAAAAACCGCGCATGAAGCGCGGTTTTTTGTTGCTGCGTTGCGACGCTCACACGCACGCTGGCTCCCTGTGAATGCGCCTGCGGGCGCAGGCGCAGAAAACCCCGGCCTCATTTTTTTTTGGTGCTGCACTGGCGGCAAGCCTTGGCAAATTTTAGAATGCGAGTCATTCTCACTCTCATGCGTAGCCGAAAATGGTTCGGCGTGGGACGTGTATTTCAACTGCAACCCAAGGCCTGCAACATGCTGCTTCGCTCCCTCGCCCTGACCGGCGCCCTCTGTTTTAGTCTCCCAGCCTTGGCACTTGAGTACCCCATAGGGGCGCCGCAAAACGTGTCGGGCATGGAAGTGGGCGCTGTGTACCTGCAGCCGGTCGAGATGGAACCTGAAGGCCACATGCGCAAAGTTGCAGAGTCGGACATTCACCTCGAAGCCGACATTCACGCGCTTGCCAACAACGTCAATGGCTACGCGGAAGGCGCCTGGATTCCCTTTTTGCTGATCAAGTACGAGCTGACCAAGAAGGGGTCGAACGAAGTCATTCGCGGCGACATGATGCCCATGGTGGCCAGCGA
>JAUCDU010000114.1:0-7942 GCA_034674825.1 Giesbergeria sp. | reverse complement strand
GGCGATCTGGCGGGCGATGTTGGCGCCCGTGGCGCCTTCGGGCGTGCCGCAGCCCATGATGACGTCGTCGACCTCGGCGGGGTCAATGCCGGCGCGCTGGATGGCGTGCTCGACCACGTGGCCGCCCATGGTGGCGCCGTGGGTCATGTTGAAAGCACCTTTCCAGGACTTGGTCAGGGGTGTGCGGGCGGTGGAAACGATTACGGCGGAAGTCATGGGGAATCCTTAAAAGTTAGGCACATTCAGGGCGCGGGTGCCTTGGCACCCTCGCTCAACAGTCGGTGGTAGAAGCGGATGGCTTCCGCGTAGTTGCTGGTGGACAGGCGCTCGTTGGTGCCGTGGAAGCGCTTGAGGTCTTCGGCATTGGCGCGCACCGGCGAGAACTTGAAGACGTGGTCGCTCAGCTCTTCGTAATGAACCGAATCCGTGGCCGCCACCATCAAGCCCGGCGCCACCAGTGTGCCGGGGAAGATTGCGCGGATGGTCTTGTTCATCCGTCGGTACTGGCTGGAATCGGTCGGCGCCACTTTGGACGCCTCTTTCGCTCCGGGCAGCGTGGTGACTGCCACCTTGCCCTCGCCTACTGCCTGGGCCAGCTCGGATGTCACATGCTCAAGCACGCCCGCCTTGGTGTCGCCCGGCAGGATGCGGAAGTTCACGGTGGCGTCGGCGCGGCCTGGCAGCACGTTTTCCTTGTTGCCGGCGTTCACGATGGTCAGCGCCGTGGTGGTGCGCAGCATGGCGTTGGTGCTGGCGGCGCCTTCAAGCTGCTTTTGCACGACGGGCCCAAACAACCACAGGTTCGACAGCGCAACGCGCGAAAAGCCACTCATTTCCGGGGCAATGGTGTCGAACATTTCGCCGCCGACACCGCGAATGCCCGCCGGCAATTGCTTGTCTTCGAGCTGCTTCAAGGCCGTGCTCATCATGGCAATGGCGCTGGTGCCGGGTTTGGGCGGCATGGACGAATGCCCCGGCGTGGCAGAGACCGACAGCGCCACCGACATATAGCCTTTTTCGGCGACGCCAATCAGCGCCACGGGCTTGGACAAACCGGGCAGGATGCCATCGAGAATCAACAGGCCTTCGTCCAGCACAAACTCCAGCTGGACGCCGCGCTGCTTGAGCAGCGCCGCGATAGCCGCCGCACCGCGCAAGCCGCCAATCTCTTCGTCGGCGCCATAGGCCAGGTAGACCGTGCGCTCGGGCTGGAATCCGCTGGCCACCAGCATCTCCACCGCTTCGAGTTGCGACATCAGGTTGCCCTTGTCGTCCCACGAGCCCCGGCCCCAGACGAAGCCGTCCTTTACCTCGCCACTGAATGGCGGCACGCTCCAGTCGCCTTCGGTGCCAGGCGCTATCGGCACCACGTCCTGGTGTGCCAACAGCAAGATGGGCTTGAGCTCGGGCTTGCTGCCGGGCCAGGTGTAGAGCAGGCTCAGGTCGGCCACCAATTCGCGCTTGAGGGCGGCATGCGCTTTCGGGAAACGCTGCTGCAGCAAGGTATGGAACTGCAGGAACTGGTCGGCATTGAGCGCTGCATCCTCGCGCGACGCAATGGTGGAGAACCGCACCGCCTCGCCCAAGCGCTGCGCCGCGCCCTGCTCGTCCACCGGCAGCGCGGCCAGCGGCGGCACGTCGAGCTGGCGCGAGCCCTTGCGCAGCGTGTTCACGGCCACAGCCGCCACCAGCACGACGATCAGTGCCAGCAGGGCCAGGAAGAACTTCTTGATCACGGCGCGGCTCGCCGATCAGCTGAAGGTCTTGCCTTCGGCCGCCAGTTTGGCCAGCAGCGGCGCGGGTTGCCAGAATGCCTGGTCGTCCATGGGGTTCTGGGCAAAACGGTTCATGGCCTGCACCAAGTTGAACAAACCCTGCTCGCCCGCGTAGTGCATCGGGCCGCCGCGGTAGATCGGGAAGCCATAGCCGGTGAGGTAGACCATGTCGATGTCGCCGGACTTGCTGGCGATGCCGTCTTCCAGAATGTGCGCGCCTTCGTTCACCAGCGCGTAGACCAGGCGCTGGACGATTTCTTCGTCGGAAATCTTGCGCGGCGTGATGCCGAGTTCCTTGCGGTGGTCTTCAATCATCTTGTTGACCAGCTCGCTCGGAATGGCGTCGCGCTTGCCCGCCTGGTAGTCGTACCAGCCCGCGCCCGTCTTCTGGCCGTAGCGGCCCAGCTCGCACAGCTTGTCGGCGGTGCGGCTGTATTTCATGTCGGGGGTTTCGAGCGCGCGGCGCTTGCGAATCGCCCAGCCAATGTCGTTGCCGGCCAGGTCGCCCATGCGAAACGGCCCCATGGCCATGCCGAACTTCTCCAATGCCTTGTCAACCTGTTGCGGCGTTGCGCCTTCGTCCAGCAGGAAGCCGGCTTGCTGGCTGTAGCGCTCGATCATGCGGTTGCCGATGAAGCCGTCGCAGACGCCGGAGACGACCGCCGTCTTCTTGATCTTCTTGGCCAGCGCCATCACGGTCGCGAGCACATCCTTGGCCGTTTCCTTGCCGCGCACCACTTCCAGCAGGCGCATCACGTTGGCCGGGCTGAAGAAGTGCATGCCGACCACGTCCTGCGGGCGCTTGGTAAACGAGGCGATCTTGTCCACGTCCAGCGTGGAGGTGTTGGACGCCAGGATGGCGCCCTGTTTGCACACAGCGTCGAGCTGCTTGAAGACCGCTTCCTTGACGCCGATTTCCTCGAACACGGCTTCGATCACCAAATCCGCGTCCTTCAGGTCGGCGTAGTCGAGCGTGGTGGTGAGCAGGGCCATGCGCTGTTCGTACTTGTCTTGCTTGAGCTTGCCCTTTTTGACCTGGGCTTCGTAGTTCTTCTTGATGGTGGCCAGGCCACGGTCGAGCGCCTCCTGCTTCATCTCCAGCATCTTCACGGGGATGCCGGCGTTCAGGAAGTTCATGGCAATACCGCCGCCCATGGTGCCGGCACCAATCACGCCCACAGCTTTGATGTCGCGCTTGGGCGTGTCCGAGGGCACGTCAGGGATCTTGCTCGCCGCGCGCTCGGCCATGAACAAATGGCGCAGCGCCCGCGATTCGGGCGTCCACATCAGGTTGATGAACAGCTCGCGTTCGACCAGCAGGCCGTCGGCAAACTTGCGCTTGGTCGCGGCTTCCACGGCATCGACGCACTTGAGCGGCGCGGGGTAGTTCTTGGACATGCCCTTGACCATGTTGCGCGCAAATCCGAAGTAGGCATCGCCTTGCGGGTGCTTGCAAGGCAAGTTGCGCACCAGCGGCAGCGGGAGCGTGTCGGCCACCGAGCGGGCGAAAGCCAGGGCTTCTTCGGGCAGGGCCTCGGCCGAGGCCGCCATCTTGTCGAACAGCTTCTGGCCCGGCATGGAGGCGATGAGCTCGCTCTTGACCGTTTCGCCGCTGACAATCATGTTGAGCGCGGCCTCCACGCCGACCACGCGCGGCAGGCGCTGCGTGCCGCCTGCGCCGGGCAGCAGGCCCAGCTTCACTTCGGGCAGCGCGACGCTGCAACCGGGCGCTGCAATGCGGTAGTGGCAACCCAGTGCCAGCTCAAGGCCACCGCCCATGCAGACCGAGTGGATGGCTGCGACCACCGGCTTTGCCGAGGCCTCAATGGCGGCGATGACAGAGTGCAGGTTGGGTTCCTGCATGGATTTGTCGGTGCCGAACTCTTTGATGTCGGCACCCCCTGAGAAAGCGCCACCGGCGCCGGTGACCACGATGGCCTTGACCGCTGCGTCCTGTTGGGCGCGGTTCAGTCCGTCCACAATGCCCTGGCGGGTGGAGAGACCCAGGCCGTTGACGGGAGGGTTGGCCAATGTGACGACGGCCACATCGCCGTGAACCTGATATTGGGCGCTCATGCTGGCTTCCTTGCTAAAGATAGAAAAAGTACGGTCGTGCGTTTTTATTGTAGGGAGTTTGGCGGGAATTGCCAGACCGCTCAGTCCCTGGCGGGACAAGAGCGCACTTTCAGACCTCCAGCCACTCCTGACGCACGCTGTTGTTGGCGCGCAGGCTGTCCGGCGTACCGTCAAACACAATGCCGCCGTGGCCCATGACCAGCGTGCGGTCGGACACCGCCATGGCAATGGTGAGCTTTTGCTCAATCAACAGTACGGACACGCCGCGGCCTTTGAGCGTCTTGAGGAAGGTGCCGACCTGCTCCACGATCTTGGGCGCCAGGCCCTCGGTGGGTTCGTCGATGATGATCAGGTCGGGGTCGCCCATCAGCGTGCGGCACAAGGTGAGCATCTGCTGCTCACCGCCCGACATCAGGCCCGCTTCAATGTGCTGGCGCTCTTTCAGGCGCGGGAACATTTCGTACATGTTGTCGAACGTCCAGCGACTCCCCGTGCCCTTGCCCTTTTGCCCCAGCAGCAGGTTCTGGTGCACCGTGAGGTTGGGAAACACATCACGGCTCTCAGGCACGTAGCCCAGGCCCAGGTGCGCAATCTCGTAGGCTTTGCGTCCTTTGAGGGGCTGCCCTTTCCAGGTGATGTCGCCCTCCCAGTCCACCAGATTCATGATGGCCTTGGCCGTGGTCGAGCGGCCCGAGCCGTTGCGGCCCAGCAAGGCGACGATTTCGCCCTCGCCAATCTCGAAGGAAACGCCATGCAACACATGGCTTTTGCCGTAGTAGGCGTGCAGGTTTTTGAGTTTCAACATATCGAGCCTCCGCCGGTCCGCCCCAAGGGGGCGAGCGCCCCCTGGGAGGGTAGTGAATGCACGCAGTGAGGAACGTAGCTCATGCATGTCCCTCCGCTTGCGCGTCGGCTACCGAGGAGCCGAGGTAAGCCTCCTGCACGCGTGCGTTGGCGCGTACGGCGTCTGGCGTGTCGAACGCCAGCACTTCGCCGTACACCACCACCGCTATGCGGTCGGCCAAGCCGAACACCACGCCCATGTCGTGCTCCACGGTCAGCAGGGTGCGCCCCTCGGTCACTTCCTTGATGAGTTCAATAAAGCGGCTTGTTTCTGTCACGCTCATGCCGGCCGTCGGTTCGTCCAGCAAGATGACGTTGGCGCCACCGGCGATGGTGATGCCGATCTCCAGCGCACGCTGCTCGGCGTAGGTCAGGTTCACCGCCAGTACGTCGCGCTTTTTCTCCAGCCTGATCATCTCCATGAGCTGCTGCGCGCGGTCGTTGGCGTCGTCCAGGCGCGAGAGAAAGCGCCAGAAACTGTAGCGGTAGCCCATGCTCCAGAGCACCCCGCAGCGCAGGTTCTCGAAGACGCTCAAGTTGGGGAAGATGTTGGTGATCTGAAAGCTGCGCGAGAGCCCGAGCCGGTTGATTTCATAGGGCTTCTTGCCCTCGATGCGGGCGCCGTGCAGCAGCACCTGCCCACTGGATGGAGCAAAGCGCCCGCTGATCAGGTTGAACAGCGTGGATTTTCCAGCGCCGTTGGGGCCGATGATGGCAACGCGCTCGCCCGCGCGCACCGCCAGGTCAACGCCGCGAATGATCTCCGTCTTGCCAAAACTCTTGCGCAGCTCGCGCAGTTCGAGCGCGTAATGTGCGTTCTCTGCCATGGTTTACAGCGCCTCCCCGCGTTTGATCTCGATTTCAATGGCTTCCTGCACCTGACCCCACTGCTGCAGGAACTGGCGGCGGCACAACTCGAACAGCGCCACGCCGGTAGCGAATACGAAGCCGGCGCCGAACCAGCTGCTGAGCTTGGCGGCATTCACCGTGGCGCCGAGGAAATCCATCTCCGGGCCGAGCGCCGCATTCAGTTGCAGGTGGTACAGCATTTCAATCATGCCCGCTGCGCCCAGCAGCCCCACCAGCGCTGTGCCTGCGAGCGCCAGGTAGGCCGGCAGCAGCGGCCGCAGCCGCCCGTATTTGGCGACGCGCAGGTTCATCATGATCAGGCTGGCGACGCCGCCCGGCGCATACATCACCATGAACATGAACACCAGGCCCAGATACAGCAGCCAGGCCTTGGACAGCTCGGACAAGAGCACGGAGGCGAGCACCAGCAGCACACCGCCAATGATCGGGCCGAAGAAGAAGGTTGCTCCGCCCAGGAAGGTAAACAGCAGGTAGCCGCCCGAGCGCACGATGTTCACGCTGTCGGCGCCGGTCACGATCTCGAAGTTGATGGCCGCCAGACCACCACCGATGCCGGCAAAAAAGCCGGCTACGATGAAGGCGAAGTAGCGCACGCGCTGCGTGTTGTAGCCGACGAACTCAACCCGCTCCGGGTTGTCGCGCACGGCGTTGAGCATGCGGCCCAGCGGCGTGGCGGTAAACGCAAACATCGCCAGGGTGCAGACGAAGCAGTAGAACGCAATCAGGTAGTACACCTGAAGCGCCGGCCCAAAGGTGAAGCCAAAGAAAGGCTGACCGTACACGCGGTCGGTCGTGATGCCGCCCTCCCCGCCAAAAAACTCGGGGAACATCAGCGCCATGGAGGCCACCAGTTCGCCAATACCCAGGGTAATCATGGCAAAGGTGGTGCCGGACTTCTTGGTTGTGACAAAGCCCAGCACGATGGCGAAGAACATGCCTGCCAGCCCCCCCACCAGGGGAATCAACACCAGCGGAATGGGCAGCGCCCCGTCGCTCGCCAGATTCATGGTGTGGATCGCAATGAACGAGCCGAGCCCGGTGTACACCGCGTGGCCAAAGCTGAGCATGCCGCCTTGCCCGAGCAGGATGTTGTAGCTCAGGCAGATGACGATGGCGTAGCCCATCTGCGAGAGCATGGTGATGGCAAGGCTGCTGGTGAACAGCATCGGCAAGGTGATGAGTGCGAGCGCAAACAGTGACCAGATGAGGTAGCGGCCGACCTTGAGCGGGCGAAAGCGCTGGTAGCGCACGGGCGCCGCGGCGGGCGCGTAGACAATGGGATGCTCAGTCATGGCTTCAGTCCTCCCGGGTGCCAAGCAGACCCTTGGGCCGGAAAATCAGGATCAGCACCAGAAACAGGTACGGAAGAATGGGCGCGACCTGCGACAAGGTGAGCTTGAGCAGCGGCCAGCCAAAGGTCTCGGACGACACCGCCACGCCCAGGCCCTGCAGAGCGGTCGCCAGCGAGTAATCAATGGCCACAGCGAAGGTTTGCAGGATGCCGATCAGCAGCGACGCGAGAAAAGCGCCGGCCAGCGAGCCCATGCCGCCCACCACCACCACCACGAAGATGATGGAGCCAACCGAGCCGGCCATGGCAGGCTCGGTGATGTAGGTGTTGCCGCCAATGACGCCGGCGAGGCCAGCGAGCGCACAGCCACCGCCAAAAACCAGCATGAAAACACGCGGCACGTTGTGCCCAAGCGCCTGCACCATGTGCGGGTGCTTGAGCGCTGCCTGAATCACAAGGCCGATGCGCGTGCGGGTCAGCAGCAGCCAGACGGACACCAGCATCACCAGCGCGACCAGCATGATGAACGAGCGCGACTTGGGAAACTGCGTGCCGTAAATGGTGAACAACGGGCCCTGCAATTGTTCGGGCAGGCCGTAGGGCACGGTCGAGCGCCCCCACACCAGCTGCACCAGCTCCAGGATCACATACGACAAGCCAAAGGTGACCAGCAGCTCGGGCACATGGCCGAACTTGTGCACCCGCCGCAGGCTGTAGCGTTCAAACAGCGCGCCGAGTGCACCAATGGCCAGCGGCGCCAGCACCAGCGCGGGCCAGAAGCCGACCACACCGGAAATCGTGTACGCAAAGTAGGCGCCCAGCATGTAGAAGCTGGTGTGGGCAAAGTTGAGCACGCCCATCATGCTGAATATGAGCGTGAGGCCCGAGCTGAGCATGAACAGCAACAGCCCATAGCTCACCCCGTTGAGCAAAGAGATGGTGAAAAACTCGGCAGTCATTTGATTTTCTGTTGTTCAGGGTCAAAAAAAGAGGCCCGAGAGATGTCGGGCCTCTTGTGCCAGTCGGTGCCGAGTCAGGAAGGACGCTTCATCTGGCAGGACGTGGGCGTGCTGGCCACGTAGGGCTC
>JAUCDU010000113.1:0-7944 GCA_034674825.1 Giesbergeria sp. | reverse complement strand
TTGGTCGGTTTTTGCCGCGACTCCTATCGGGAGGTCAAAAAGGTTGTCTGGCCTACCCGCAAGGAGACCGTCCAGATGACGATGTACGTGTTCGGCTTCGTCGTGATCATGGCGCTGTTTCTTTGGATGACCGATAAGGCGCTCGAATTGGTCTTTTACGATCTGATTCTTGGGTGGAGAAAATAATGACAGTTTCGGCGGATATGGAAGGCGTGAGCGCCTTGGGAACTGCCGACGCTGGCAATCCCGACCTTCGGTGGTACATCGTCCACGCCTACTCGGGCATGGAAAAGGCTGTCGAGCGCAATATTGCCGAGCGGATTGCGCGCGCTGGCATGCAGGCCAAGTTTGGGCGCGTGCTGGTGCCCACGGAAGAAGTGGTGGAGATGAAGAACGGGCAACGCAAAACCACGGAGCGCCGTCTGTTCCCGGGTTATGTGTTTGTCGAAATGATCATGGATGATGAGTCTTGGCATCTTGTGAAGCACACCAACAAGGTGACCGGTTTCGTTGGCGGCGCCAAGAACCGGCCGGCACCTATCTCAGAGGCTGAGGTGCAGAAGATTGTCAGCCAGATGCAAGAGGGAACAGAAAAACCTCGGCACAAGACGGAGTTCATGGTTGGCGAGTATGTTCGCGTCAAAGAAGGTCCGTTCACCGACTTCAACGGTTCCGTGGAGGACGTCAACTACGAAAAGAGCCGTCTTCGTGTTTCCGTCATGATTTTTGGGCGCTCCACCCCTGTGGAGTTGGAATTTAGCCAGGTCGAAAAGACCTGAACATGTATTGGCGCAGCTGCACTCTTTGACTCGGTGCAGGTGTTTGTTTGTCGAGAGTCGTTCAACCCCCGGGGAGCCGGGCCTGCGCAGCAGGCTACGGCGCATGCACCCGCAAGGAGTAAACCATGGCGAAAAAAATCGTCGGTTTTATCAAGCTGCAAGTACCAGCTGGTAAGGCCAATCCCTCACCACCGATTGGCCCGGCGCTGGGTCAGCGCGGCCTCAACATCATGGAGTTCTGCAAGGCGTTCAACGCGCAGACGCAAGGTGTCGAGCCCGGCTTGCCTTTGCCTGTGGTGATCACCGCTTTTGCTGACAAGAGCTTCACCTTCATCATCAAGACGCCTCCCGCGACAGTGTTGATCAAGAAGGCGATCAAGCTCGACAAGGGTTCTGCCAATGCGCTGAGCACCAAGGTTGGCAAGATCACACGCGCGCAGCTCGAAGAGATTGCGAAAACCAAGATGAAAGACATGAACGCTGCCGATCTTGATGCAGCAGTTCGAACCATTGCCGGTTCCGCCCGTTCGATGGGTGTTTCGGTGGAGGGCGTGTAAATGGCCAAGCTCACGAAAAAGCAAAAAGCCCTGCAGGGCAAGATTGAAAGCACCCGTCTGTACTCTTTGGCCGAGGCCCTGAGTCTCGTCAAAGTGGGCGCTACTGCGAAATTCGATGAGTCCATCGATGTAGCGGTGCAGCTCGGCGTGGACGCGAAAAAATCCGACCAGGTGGTTCGCGGCGCTGTAGTGCTGCCGAACGGAACCGGTAAAACTGTGCGGGTCGCGGTGTTTGCGCAAGGTGCCAAGGCTGAAGAAGCCACGGCGGCCGGTGCCGATATTGTCGGTATGGATGATTTGGCCGCTATGGTCAAAGCGGGTGACATGCCCTTTGACGTGGTGATCGCGGCCCCTGACGCCATGCGCGTTGTGGGTACTCTGGGTCAAATTCTGGGCCCACGCGGCCTGATGCCCAACCCCAAGGTCGGCACGGTGACGCCTGATGTGGCTACGGCCGTGAAGAACGCCAAGGCCGGTCAAGTGCAGTTTCGTGTTGACAAGGCCGGTATTGTGCACAGCACGATTGGCCGCCGTTCGTTTGACGACGACAAGCTGCAAGGCAACCTGGCTGCACTGATCGATGCCTTGACCAAAGCCAAGCCCGCTACCAGCAAGGGTTTGTACCTGCGCAAAGTCGCTGTCTCGTCCACGATGGGTGTGGGCGTACGCGTCGATACGCACTCGATTACGGCCTGAAGAGATGTCCGGGTGGGCTGATGCCCGCTCGAACCGGTGGGCTGCGCACATTTCGATGTGAGCAGGCCATCCAAGACCGCTGGCGTGCAAAGTGCACTTAAATCCCTGCGGAGCCAGCGCAGATGGCGATCCCGCTGCATAGGGTTTGAACCTGAACAGTTGGTCGCTGCAACCAGAGCGTGCGGTTTGGCCTTTTGGCTGAGTCGTACTTTTTAAGGAGTAGACCTTGAGTCTTAATCGCAGTGAGAAAGAAGCGGTCATCAGTGAAGTGACCGACCTCGCCGCAAAAGCTCAAACGCTTGTGCTTGCGGAATACCGCGGCATCACGGTCGCCGACATGACCAAGTTGCGTTCCGATGCGCGCAGCAAAGGCGTCAGCCTGAGTGTTCTCAAGAACACCCTGGCACGCCGCGCTGTTGCCGGAAGCAATTTTGAAGTGCTTGCCGACAAGATGACCGGTCCGCTGATCTATGGCTTTTCCGAAGACGCTGTCGCCGCCGCAAAAGTGGTGGCTGACTTCGCGAAGACCAACGACAAGTTGGTGATTCGCGGTGGCGCTTTCGGTGGCAAGGCCCTGGACGTGGATGGTGTGAAGCAACTCGCCAACATTCCTTCGCGGGAAGTGTTGTTGGCGCAGGTGTGTGGGCTGTTGATGTCGCCAATGTCTCGTGCCGCAGTGGTACTGGGCGCGCTGGCGGCGAAAAAAGGCGAGGGCGAAGCGGTAGCGGCCTGATAGGCGCCCGTTTCTCGTGTATCCCAATTGTTAGGAAATCAAAATGGCATTCGATAAAGACGCATTTTTGACCGCGCTTGACGGCATGACGGTCCTGGAACTCAATGACCTGGTAAAGGCTATTGAAGAAAAATTCGGCGTGAGCGCTGCCGCTATGGCTGCCCCTGCCGCCGGTGGCGCTGGTGCTGGTGCTGCCGCTGCGGAAGAGCAGACCGAGTTCAACGTGATGTTGGTAGAAACGGGCGCCAACAAGGTGTCCGTCATCAAGGCTGTGCGTGAAATCACGGGCCTGGGCCTGAAGGAAGCCAAGGACGTTGTCGACGGCGCTCCCAAGGCAGTGAAGGAAGGCATGGCCAAGGCCGACGCCGAAGCTGCCAAGAAGAAGCTGGAAGACGCCGGCGCGAAGGTTGAGCTCAAGTAAGCAAAGCCTCTCATGGGCTGAGGTGCTCTGAAAAGAGCCCTCGGCCTTTTGGCGCTTCTGGGCGCCAGGCAGTGCACACCAAAAAGCAACGTTGTCGTTGTTTTTTAGTGTCTTCTGACGAACCCGACAGCAGAAGACGCCTTGGTTCGGGCGATGTGCAACGCATCGCTGTCCGCCATGGTTGGTAGTGGCCAACCGCCAAGCCTGTAGTGCTGCTGCGCTGCAGGTCACTACGTCGCAGACCCAGGACTCAAGTCTTTGCCCGGAGATCTCATGGCCTATTCCTACACCGAACGCAAGCGAATCCGCAAAAGTTTCGGCAGCCGCGACAGCGTGCTCGAGGTTCCCTACCTGCTGCAAATGCAAAAGGACGCATATACCGCGTTCTTGCAAGCAAATGCGTCGCCAAAAAAGCGTTCGAATGAAGGCTTGCAGGCGGCATTCACCGCTGCTTTCCCTATTGTCTCGCACAACGGTTTCGTGGAAATGAAATTCCTCGAATACAACCTGGCCAAGCCGGTTTTCGATGTGCGCGAGTGCCAGACGCGTGGCCTGACATTTGCGTCGGCCGTGCGCGCCAAAGTGCAGCTCATCATTTACGACCGTGAGTCTTCGACGCCCCAGTCCAAAGTGGTCAAGGAGGTGAAGGAGCAAGAGGTTTACATGGGCGAAGTGCCGCTCATGACCGACAAAGGCTCGTTCATCATCAACGGTACCGAGCGTGTCATCGTCTCGCAGCTGCACCGCTCGCCCGGCGTGTTTTTCGAGCACGACAAAGGCAAGACGCACAGCTCCGGAAAACTGTTGTTCTCGGCGCGCATCATTCCTTACCGTGGCTCATGGCTCGACTTCGAGTTTGATCCGAAGGACATTCTGTATTTCCGTGTGGACCGCCGCCGCAAGATGCCGGTCACGATTTTGCTCAAGGCCATTGGCCTGAATCCGGAATCGATCCTGGCGAACTTCTTCGTCAATGACAACTTCCGCCTGATGGACAGCGGCGCACAGATGGAATTCGTGTCCGAGCGTCTGCGCGGCGAAGTGGCGCGTTTCGACATCACGGACAAGTCCGGCAAGGTGGTAGTGGCCAAGGACAAGCGCGTTACTGCGCGCCATACCCGCGAACTGGACGAAAGCAAGACCACGCACATCAGTGTTCCTGAGGATTTCCTCATTGGTCGCGTGATCGCGCGGGCCATCGTCGAGCCCGAGACGGGCGAAATTCTCGCCAAGGCAAACGAAGAACTTACCGAGGCTTTGCTCAAGCAATTGCGCTCCTCGGGCGTCCAGGAGTTGCAGTGCATTTACACGAACGAGCTGGATCAGGGCGCCTATATTTCGCAGACACTTCGGATTGACGAAACGGTCGACGAATTTGCCGCGCGCGTGGCTATCTATCGCATGATGCGCCCCGGAGAGCCGCCCACGGAAGATGCCGTACAAGCACTGTTCCAGCGGTTGTTCTACAACCCCGATACCTACGATCTGTCGCGCGTCGGGCGGATGAAGTTCAACGCCAAGATCGGCCGCGACGAGTCGACTGGCCCCATGGTTCTGACCAACGAGGACATCCTCGCGGTAGTCAAGATTCTGGTGGACTTGCGCAACGGCAACGGCGAAGTGGACGACATCGACCACTTGGGTAACCGACGTGTTCGCTGTGTCGGTGAATTGGCCGAAAACCAGTACCGCACTGGTCTCGCTCGCATCGAAAAGGCAGTGAAGGAGCGACTCGGTCAGGCTGAGCAAGATCCTTTGATGCCGCACGATCTGATCAACTCCAAGCCGATTTCTGCGGCGTTGAAGGAGTTCTTCGGTGCTTCGCAGCTCTCGCAATTCATGGACCAGACCAACCCGCTCGCCGAAATCACGCACAAGCGCCGTGTTTCGGCCTTGGGCCCGGGCGGTCTGACGCGCGAGCGTGCAGGTTTCGAAGTGCGCGATGTGCACGTGACCCACTACGGTCGTGTCTGTCCTATTGAAACCCCGGAAGGCCCAAACATCGGCCTTATCAACTCGCTCGCGCTGTATGCGCGTCTGAACGAGTACGGGTTTATTGAGACACCGTACCGCCGCGTGGTCGATGCCAAGGTGACCAACGACATCGATTACCTCTCGGCGATCGAAGAAGGCAAGTACATCATTGCCCAGGCGAACGCGACACTGGATGCGCAAGAGCATCTGGTGGACGAACTGGTTTCTGCGCGCGAAAAGGGTGAATCCATTTTGGTCAGTGCAGACCGCGTGCAGTACATGGACGTGTCGCCCGCGCAGATCGTCTCGGTGGCGGCGTCACTGGTTCCTTTCCTCGAGCACGACGATGCCAACCGCGCACTGATGGGTGCCAACATGTCGCGCCAGGCGGTGCCGGTTCTCCGTCCGGAAAAGCCGATGGTAGGCACTGGCATAGAGCGTGTGGCTGCGGTCGACTCCGGTACCGTGGTTACGGCAACGCGCGGCGGCGTGGTGGACTATGTGGATGCCACCCGCATCGTGATCCGCGTGAACGACGGCGAGGCAGTTGCCGGTGAAGTGGGTGTGGATATCTACAACCTCATCAAATACCAGCGCTCGAACCAGAACACGAACATTCACCAGCGGCCGATCGTCAAGAAGGGCGACAAGCTGGCCAAGGGCGACGTGATCGCGGACGGGGCATCGACGGACCTGGGCGAAATTGCCATCGGCCAGAACATGCTGATCGCCTTCATGCCCTGGAACGGTTACAACTTCGAAGACTCGATCCTCATCAGCGAACGCATCGTCGCCGAAGACCGCTATACCTCGATTCACATCGAGGAACTGGTGGTGATGGCACGCGATACCAAGCTCGGAGCCGAAGAAATCACGCGCGACATTCCGAACCTGTCGGAGCAACAGCTCAATCGACTGGACGAGTCCGGCATCATCTATGTAGGCGCCGAAGTCATGCCTGGCGACACGCTGGTGGGCAAGGTTACGCCCAAGGGCGAGACCACGCTGACGCCTGAAGAGAAGCTGCTTCGCGCCATCTTTGGTGAGAAGGCCTCAGACGTGAAGGACACCTCGCTGCGCGTAGACCAAGGCTCGCAAGGTGTGGTCATCGATGTGCAGGTGTTCACACGCGAAGGCATCCAGCGCGATAAGCGCGCCCAACAGATCATTGACGACGAACTCAAGCGCTTCCGTCTCGATTTGAACGACCAGCTGCGCATCGTGAGCGACGACGCCTTTGCGCGCCTGGAGAAGCTGCTGCTCGGCCGCGTTGCCAACGGGGGGCCGCAGAAGCTCGCCAAAGGCAGCAAGATCGACAAGGCGTATCTTGACGCGCTGGATCGTTTCCATTGGTTTGACATTCGTCCGGCTGAAGACACCATTGCCAATCAGCTTGAGAGCATCAAGAATTCGCTGGAGCAGACGCGCCACAGCTTCGACCTTTCGTTCGAAGAAAAGCGCAAGAAGCTCACCCAAGGCGATGAGCTCCCCGCTGGCGTGCTCAAGATGGTCAAGGTGTACCTCGCCGTCAAGCGCCGCTTGCAGCCTGGCGACAAGATGGCAGGCCGTCACGGCAACAAGGGCGTGGTCTCCAAGATCGTGCCGGTCGAAGACATGCCGCACATGGCGGATGGAACCCCCGCCGACATCGTGCTCAACCCGCTGGGCGTGCCATCGCGCATGAACGTGGGCCAGGTGCTGGAAGTTCATCTGGGCTGGGCAGGCAAGGGCATTGGTCAGCGCATCGGCGACATGCTCCAGCAACAAGCCAAGGCAGCTGAGCTGCGCACCTTCATGGAAGAGATTTACAACAGCTCGGGCCGCAAGGAGAACCTTGCCGACGTGCCTGATGAGTCGATCCTGGAAATGGCGGCCAACCTGTCCAACGGCGTTCCATTCGCCACGCCAGTGTTCGATGGTGCGACTGAGGAAGACATTCGCGCCATGCTGGCGATCGCCTATCCGGCCGAGATCGCCAAGCGCAAAGGGCTCACGTCCACGCTTACGCAGGCGTATCTGTACGACGGGCGCACCGGCGAGCCGTTTGAGCGTCCGACGACCATTGGCTATATGCACTTCTTGAAGCTTCACCACTTGGTGGACGACAAGATGCACGCACGCTCTACGGGTCCGTACTCGCTGGTGACGCAGCAGCCCCTTGGCGGCAAGGCGCAGTTCGGTGGTCAGCGTTTCGGCGAAATGGAAGTGTGGGCGCTGGAAGCCTACGGCGCCGCTTACGTGCTGCAGGAAATGCTGACCGTCAAGTCCGACGACGTGGTGGGCCGCACCAAGGTGTACGAAAGCATCGTCAAGGGCGAGCACACCATTGAAGCGGGCATGCCCGAATCGTTCAATGTGCTGGTCAAGGAAATTCGCTCGCTCGGCCTCGACATGGAACTGGAACGCTCCTGAGAGCTTTCTCAGCACAAAAAGTGAGCTGCTGGCGCACTGTGGTAAAGGTTTTCAATGTCTTTTAACCTTGAAAACCATGAATACCAAGCGCTAGCAGCTATCAAATTTGAAGATTAGGGAAAGAGTCATATGAAATCGCTACTCGACCTGTTCAAGCAATTCACGCCCGACGAGCATTTCGATGCCATTCGTATCGGCATGGCCTCGCCCGAGAAAATCCGGTCGTGGTCTTTTGGTGAAGTGAAGAAGCCGGAAACCATCAACTACCGCACTTTCAAACCGGAGCGCGATGGTCTTTTCTGTGCCAAGATTTTTGGCCCTATCAAGGACTACGAATGCCTGTGCGGCAAGTACAAGCGCCTCAAGCACCGC
>JAUCDU010000112.1:0-7976 GCA_034674825.1 Giesbergeria sp. | reverse complement strand
CCGTGGCCTCAGCGGACATAGGCGACATAAGCCTGAGTTTTTTGAGCTCGCCCTCGGCCTTTTTGCGCGCCTCGGCTGGCATTTTCGCCAGCTTGATTTTTTTCTCGACTTCATCGAGGTCGGCGCCGTCCTCGCCCTCGCCCAACTCCTTCTGAATGGCTTTGACCTGCTCGTTCAGGTAGAAGTCACGCTGGTTCTTTTCCATCTGGCGCTTGACGCGGCCACGGATTTTTTTGTCAACGTTGAGGATGTCGACCTCGCGGTCGAGCTGCTCAAACAGGTTCTCCAGCCGCGCCTTGATCTCGGAAAGATCGAGCACAGCCTGCTTGTTTTCCAGCTTGAGCGGCAAGTGGGCCGCAATGGTATCGGCCAGACGACCTGGGTCGTCGATGCTGGAAATGGAGGTCAGAATTTCCGGCGGGATCTTCTTGTTGAGTTTGACGTACTGGTCAAACTGCTGCATCACCGCACGGCGCAGCGCCTCGATTTCACTGGGTTTCTCTGCTTCGTCGGGCGCCGCAAGTGGCGTCACGGTGGCGGTGAAGTGGGTCTCAAGGTCTTCAATTTCGCCCACGCTGGCGCGCTGCTGGCCCTCGACCAGCACCTTTACGGTGCCATCCGGAAGCTTGAGCATCTGCAATATCGTGGAGACGCAGCCGACCGCAAACATGTCGCTGGCGGAGGGCTCGTCCTTGGCCGCCGCTTTCTGCGCGACCAGCATGATGCGCCGATCGCTCGCCATGGCGAGCTCCAGCGCCTTGATGCTCTTGGCTCGCCCCACAACCCGCGGGATCACCATGTGGGGAAAGACGACCACATCACGCAGCGGCAGGAGCGGCAGCGCCAATGCTTCGGCGGGAAGTTGAGGGTGTCCGGACATTGGGTTCCTTATCAAGAGTCCTGAAGATATGGTCCAAAGACACGAAATTTCAAGCGCCACGCCCCGGGCGCGGCAGGTCGCTTACGCCTTCTTGGCGGCTTCGCGATAGACCAGCAGTGGCGGCTTGTTTTCTTCAACCGTGGACTCGTCCACGACGACCTTTTCCACATTGCTGCTGTTGGGCAGATCGAACATGGTGCCGATCAGCGTTTGCTCGAGGATGGAGCGCAAACCACGTGCACCGGTCTTGCGGGCCAGCGCCTTGCGGGCAATGGCTTTGAGCGCTGCGGGACGAATCTCCAGCTCGGCGCCTTCCATCGCGAGCAACTTGCTGTACTGCTTGACCAGCGCATTCTTGGGCTCGGTCAAGATTTGCACCAGCGCGTCCTCATGCAGCTCTGCCAATGCCGTCACCACCGGCATGCGGCCCACGAGTTCGGGAATGAGTCCGAACTTGATCAGGTCTTCCGGCTCGATGTCCTGGAACACCTCGGACAAGGCGCGCTGCTTCTTGCTTTTCACCGCAGCGCCAAAACCGATGCCCGAAGCCTCGGTGCGGTTCTCAATCACCTTTTCCAGTCCGGCAAATGCGCCGCCGCAGATGAACAGTATGTTGGTGGTGTCGATCTGCAAGAAATCCTGATTCGGGTGCTTGCGCCCGCCCTGCGGCGGCACGCTGGCCATCGTACCCTCAATCAGCTTGAGCAAGGCCTGCTGCACGCCTTCGCCCGAAACGTCGCGCGTAATGCTGGGGTTGTCGGATTTGCGCGAGATCTTGTCGATCTCGTCGATGTACACGATGCCACGCTGCGCCCGGTCCACTTCGTAGTTGCAGCTCTGCAGCAGCTTTTGCACTATGTTTTCAACGTCTTCGCCGACGTAGCCAGCTTCTGTCAGCGTGGTGGCGTCCGCCATCACGAAGGGGACGTCGAGCATGCGGGCCAAGGTCTGCGCCAGCAGCGTTTTTCCTGAGCCCGTGGGCCCAATCAGCAGGATGTTGCTCTTGGCAAGCTCGACATCGTCCTTGCCGGCCTTTTCCTTGTAGCGCAGGCGCTTGTAGTGGTTGTAGACGGCCACGGCAAGCGTGCGCTTGGCGACGTCCTGGCCAATCACATAGTTGTCCAGATTGGCCTTGATGTCTGCCGGCGTCGGCAGATCGCTGCGGGCAAGCCGGTCGCCCTGCTCAGGAGGCAGTTCGTCGCGAATGATCTCGTTGCACAGGTCGATGCATTCTTCGCAGATAAAGACCGACGGTCCGGCGATCAGCTTCTTCACCTCGTGCTGGCTCTTGCCGCAGAACGAGCAGTAAAGAATTTTTTCGCTGGAGGAGCCTTTTTTCTCGGCCATGGAAACTTTGCCTCGTATTCGGTGAATGTGAAACAGATGATAACGAAACAGCAACGGCGCTTCCTGAAGCAGGAAACGCCGTTCTGCGTGACGGGAAACGCGTTCAGGGACGCTTGGCGATCACCTGGTCGATGAGGCCGTAGTCCTTGGCTTCATCGGCAGTCAGGAAGTAGTCACGCTCGGTGTCATGCTTGATCTTCTCCAGCGTCTGGCCGGTGCGCTCGGCCAGGATGCGGTTCATCTGGTCCTTGGTGCGCAGGATGTCGCGTGCATGAATTTCAATGTCGGTGGCCTGGCCGCGCGCGCCGCCCAGCACCTGGTGAATCATGACCTTCGAGTTCGGCAGCGAGTAGCGCTTGCCCTTGGCACCTGCCGCGAGCAAGAACGCACCCATGCTGGCAGCAAAACCGCAGCACAACGTGGAAACGTCAGGCTTGATGAAATTCATGGTGTCAAAGATCGCCATGCCCGCCGTTACGCTGCCGCCCGGGGAATTGATGTAGAAGGAAATGTCCTTCTCCGGGTTTTCGCTCTCCAGGAACAGCAGTTGCGCCACCACAAGGTTGGCGGTCTGGTCGTTCACCTCACCCACCAAAAAGATCACACGCTCCTTGAGAAGGCGCGAATAGATGTCGTAGGACCGTTCGCCACGGCCCGACTGCTCGATCACCATGGGGACCATGCCCAAGGCTTGTGTTTCCAGTGCGCTCATTGTTTCTCCAGATGCTCAGGGGTACTGTACCCAGAAAAGAGTTGGGGCCGGTGCCCGAAAGCACAAGCCCCTATGTGTGGTCGGCGCCGCAGTGCGGCGTGCAGACCCGCCCAATCAGCCCTGCTGGCCCATCAGCTCCTCAAAGCTCACGGTTTTTTCGCTGACCTTGGCTTTACCGAGGACAAAGTCGGCGACGTTGGTCTCGATGACCACGGCTTCCACTTCCGCCAGGCGCTGGCGATCACCAAAGTACCAACGCACCACGTCTTCCGGCTTCTCGTAGCTGGCGGCCAGTTCGTCGATGTGTGCCTTGAGCTGCTCAGGCTTGGCGTGCAGTTCGTTGGCTTTGACGAGTTCTGCCACCACCAACCCCAGGCGCACGCGGCGCTCGGCCTGTGGGCGGAATACGTCGGCGGGAATTTCCACCTTGTCCGCGTCCTTCACACCGCGCTGCTTGAGATCGGCGCGTGCGGCTTCGCGCAGACGGTCGATTTCGGCTTCCACGCTAGCGTTGGGCAAGTCAAGCTCGGCCTTGGTCAGCAGTGCGTCCATCGCGGCTTGCTTGTTGCGCGCCAACAGGCGGAACTTCACTTCGCGCTCAAGGTTGGTCTTGATATCGGCGCGCAGGCCAGCGACGGTACCGTCGGCAATGCCGAGCGACTTGGCCAGCGCGTCGTTCACTTCGGGCAGGTGGGCGGCTTCGATTTTCTTGACCGTGACCATGAAATCTGCGGTCTTGCCGGCGACGTCCTTGCCGTGGTACTCCTCGGGGAAGGCCAAGGGGAAAGTCTTGCTTTCGCCGGGCTTCATGCCGCGCACGGCTTCTTCAAATTCCTTGAGCATCTGGCCTTCGCCGACCAGGAACTGGAAGTCTTCCGCCTTGCCGCCTTCAAACAGTTCGCCGTCAATCTTGCCTTCGAAGTCCACCGTCACTCGGTCGCCTTCCTGGACGGCTGCGTCCAGCGCGCGCTGGGCGAAGCTGCGGCGCTGCTTGCGCAGAATGTCCACGGTCTTGTCGATGGCGCTGTCGGTGACTTCTGCCGAAATCTTTTCGACTTCAGCTTCAGCCAGATCGCCGATTTTCACTTCGGGGTAGACCTCGAACACCGCGTCAAAAGCCATTTCACCTTCGGGGGCGTCCTGCTTTTCGGTGATGCGTGGCTGACCAGCAACGCGCAACTGCGCTTCGTTCGCAGCCTGGGAAAAGGCTTCGCCAACCTTGTCGTTCAGCACTTCGTACTGCACCGAATAGCCATAGCGCTGCGACACCACATTCATGGGCACCTTGCCGGGACGGAAACCGTCCATCTTCACCGTGCGGGCCAGGCGCTTGAGGCGCGTCTCAACCTCGCCTTGAATGGCCGACACCGGCAGGTTGAGGGTGATCTTGCGCTCGAGCTTTTCGAGGGTTTCAACGGTGACTGCCATGACTGCTCCTGTAGGAATATCGTTTGCACAGCCGCATGAGCGGGCGTGCCTTTCTGCGCTGTGCGCGTGCTCTCGGGTGGTGCGCGGGGGGGGACTCGAACCCCCACAGTGTTGCCACCGTCAGGACCTAAACCTGGTGCGTCTACCAATTTCGCCACCCGCGCACTAGAAACAGACGGCTGGCGAAAAATTGATTTCGCCAGCCGCTTGAAACTGGTTAACCCGAAATTTTACCCTGTGCGCGCTGCGGCCCCTGATCGACCCGGCTTCTCAGGCCGACATCTCGGGCTCCGGCCGGCGTACACGGAACCACGCCGCATACATCGCCGGCAGCGCCAGCAAGGTCAGCACCGTGGCGACGATGAGGCCGCCCATGATGGCAACGGCCATCGGCCCCCAAAACACACTGCGCGAGAGCGGAATCATCGCCAGCACGGCCGCAGCAGCGGTCAGCACAATGGGGCGCAGTCGCCGCACCGCCGACTCGACGATGGCGTCCCAGGCCGGTACGCCGCGCGCGCGGTCCTGCTCGATCTGGTCGATGAGGATGACGGAATTGCGCTGGATCATGCCCATGAGCGCAATCACGCCCAGCAGCGCGACGAACCCAAATGGGCGCCCGAGCAGCAGCAAGGCCCCTGCCACGCCGGCAATGCCCAGTGGCCCCGTGAGGAACACCAGCATCGCCCGGCTGAAACTTTGCAATTGCAGCATCAGCAAGGTGAAGGTGATGAACAGCATGACAGGCAGGCCCGCCACAATCGAATCAGCCCCTTTGGCGCTTTCCTCCACCGCGCCCGCCACCTCAATGCGGTAGGCGTTCTGGCCCGCCGCGTGCCAGCCGGTCTCCAGCTTGCGCAGGTCCGGCAACAGCGCGTTGGTCACCGTGGCGCCTTGCAGGCCTTCCACCACGTCACCTTGCACGGTGATGGCGTAATCGCGGTTCTCGCGCCACATGACGCCGGGCTCCCAGGCGAAATGCGGCTTGGCGATCTGCGTGAGCGGGATCGACTGGCCGGAAGCCGTTGGCAGGTAGGCGTTGGCGATGTCGGTGATGGCGCTGCGCTCGTCTGCTGGCTGGCGCAGCACGATGTCGATCAGTTTGTCGCCCTCGCGAAACTGGCCCACGGTGGTGCCGGACTGCATCACGCGGGACGCCTGCGCGATCGACTGGCTGGTGACCCCCAGCGCGCGCGCCTTGGCCTGATCGACTTCCAGGCGCATGACCTTGACCGACTCGTTCCAGTTGTCGTTCACGCCGCGCATCTGCGCCGAACTGCGCAGCACCGCCTTCACTTCGTCGGCGCGCACGCGCAGTTGCGCCGGGTCCGGGCCGATGACGCGGAACTGCACCGGGTAAGGCACGGGCGGTCCGTTGGGCAAGAGCTTGACGCGGCCACGCACTTCAGGGAACTCGGTGGCCAGCAGCGCCGGGAAAGCGACGCGCAAGCTCTCGCGCAGCTTCAGGTCGCGCGCCACCACGATGAACTGCGACACGTTGGTCTGGGGGAACACCTGGTCCATCGGCAAATAGAAGCGCGGCACGCCCGACCCCACCCAGGTGCTGACGCTGGCCACGCCGGGCTCTGCGCGCAGGCGCGCTTCAACCCGCTTGGTAACCGCCTCGTTGCCGGCGAGCGAGGTGCCTTCCGGGAACCACACGTCGACAATGATTTCGGGCCGGCTGGAATCGGGGAAGAACTGCTGCTGCACGCGGCCCATGCCGACGACGCCCAGCGCAAAGATGGCCAGCGTCACCAGGATGGTGATCCAGCGGTGCGCAACGCACCAATGCACCGCGCGCCGAAACGCGTTGTAGAACGCGCTATCAAACACCTCGTGCGGATCCAGCGACGCCGCACCGTCGGCCGATCGCGGCTGCACATGCGCCGGCGTCTTGAGCAGCAAGGTCCCGAGATAGGGCACAAAGTAGACCGATACCACCCACGAGACCACCAACGCAATGACGGTGACGGCAAAGATGGCAAAGGTGTACTCGCCCGTCATGGATTTGGCCAGGCCAATCGGCAGAAAACCGGCCGCCGTAATCAGCGTACCGGTCAGCATGGGTATGGCGGTGATCTCGTAGGCGAAGGTGGCCGAGCGCACCTTGTCGTAGCCCTCTTCCATCTTGCGCACCATCATCTCGACGGCAATGATGGCGTCGTCCACCATCAGCCCCAGCGCGATGATCAGCGAGCCCAGCGATATCTTGTGCAAGCCGATGTCCCAGTAGTGCATGCCCAGAAACGTCACCGCCAGCACCAGCGGAATCGTGATGCCTACCACCAGGCCGGGCCGCGGGTCGACGTACCAGCGGCGCCACCAGCGCTGCTCGCCCTGGCGTTTGTGCAGCCCCAGGCTGATGAAGCTCACCGCCAGCACGATGACCACGGCCTCGATCAGTACCTTGACGAACTCGTTGACCGAGCTGGCGACCGACGTCGGCTGGTCTTGCACGTTCACCAGCCGTACGCCCACCGGCAACTGCGTGTCGATGCGATCCGCAGCCGCATGCAGCGCCTTGCCGAGCGCAATGATGTCGCCGCCCTTGGTCATGGAAATGCCAATGGCAATCACCTGCTGGCCGTCGTGCCGCACCTTGACAGTGGGCGGGTCGACATAGCCGCGCCGCACCTCGGCAATGTCGGCCAGGCGCAGCTGCCGACCAGACGCCGCGCGTATCGGCATGGCACCCAACTCATCGATGCCGCGAAACTGCCCCTCGACCCGCACCTGGAGCTGATCGGTGGGCGTCTGCACCACGCCCGCGCTCTCGACCGCGTTCTGCTGGCCGAGCTGCGCCAGCACCTGGTTCATGTCCAGGCCCAGCTGCGCCAAGCGCTGCTGCGAGACCTCGATGTAGAGCTTTTCGTCCTGCACGCCAAAGAGCTCGACCTTGGCCACGTCCGGCACGCGCAGCAGCTGCTGGCGCACGTCGTCGGCAAAGGCCTTGGATTCGGCCAGGCTGAAGCCTTCAGCCTCGAGCGCATAAATCACGCCATAGACATCGCCGAAATCGTCGTTGAAGAACGGCCCCTGTACGCCCTGCGGCAGCGTATAGCGCATGTCGCCGACCTTCTTGCGCACGGCGTACCAGACGCCTGCTACTTCGCTGGGCTTGGACGAATCCTTGATCTGAAAAATGATCTGCGATTCGCCCGGCTTCGAATAACTTCGAATCTTGTCGGCGTACGGCACTTCTTGCAGCGTGCGCTCAATCTTGTCGGTCACCTGTTCGGCCACCTGCTGCGCCGTGGCGCCCGGCCAGTAGGTGCGCACCACCATGGCGCGGAAGGTGAACGGCGGGTCCTCGTCCTGCCCGAGCTGGAAATAAGCAAACACGCCCATCAGCAGCAGCACCACCATCAGGTAGCGGGTCAGCGCCGGATGGTCCAGCGCCCATCGCGACAGGTTGAAGCCGGCGGCAGGCTCCTGCTTGGGCATACCGGCGCTCATGGTTTGGCGGCAGCCGAAGCAGCGGGTGCGGGTTGGTTTGCTATCGAGTCTGTAGCTGCTGGAGCTTGTCGTGCCTGCGCTGGAGCGTATTTTTCTTCATAGATCGTCACCTTCTGGCCGGGCGAGAGCACATGCACCCCCGTGGCCACC
>JAUCDU010000111.1:0-8056 GCA_034674825.1 Giesbergeria sp. | reverse complement strand
GCTGCGCGGGCGCGTGGGCCGCAGCCACCACCAAGCCTATGCCTACCTGATGGTCCCAGATGTCGAAAGCCTCACCAAGCACGCGCAGCAGCGCCTTGACGCCATTCAGGCGATGGAAGAGCTTGGCAGCGGTTTCTACCTTGCCATGCACGACTTGGAGATTCGCGGCGCCGGTGAAGTACTGGGCGACAACCAGAGCGGCAACATGATGGAGATCGGCTTTCAGCTCTACAACGAGATGCTGGGTGAAGCGGTGCGCAGCCTCAAGGCGGGCAAGGAACCCGATCTGCTGGCGCCTCTGAACGTGACCACCGACATCAACCTGCACGCCCCTGCCTTGCTGCCGGACGATTACTGTGGCGATGTGCACCTGCGGCTCTCGTTCTACAAGAAGCTGGCCACCGCGCGCACGGGCGAGCAGATCGACGGCCTACTGGAAGAGCTGGTCGACCGCTTTGGCAAGCTGCCGCCGCAAGCGCAGACCTTGTTTGACGTGCACCGGCTGCGCGTCCTCAGCGCGCCCTTTGGGGTTCTGAAGGTTGACGCAGCGCCCGGGGTCACCACGGTGAGCTTTCGGCCCGGCGCGCCGGTGGACCCCATGCGCATCATTGAACTGGTGCAAAAGAACCGGCACATCAAGCTGGCTGGAAACGAGAAGCTGCGCATTGAACGGGAACTTCCCGATGTGCAGGCGCGTGCCCAGTTGGTGCGCGACCTGCTACGCAGCTTGGGGGCGCCCGTGTCAGTGCCCGCAGCAGCCTGAAGCAAAAAAAGTCGGCCTTCTAAGGCCGGCTTTTGGAGGCGCACCAGGCCAATTGACGGCCTTTCGCCTATGTCGAATTACGCCTTCGAAAAGCGATCGCGCATGGCTTTTACCTGGTCGTGATTGCGCTGGGCTCCTGCGGCTTGGCGCTCTACCAAGACACGTACGTCCTGCGGCAGCGGCTTCTTGAGCGCCTTGCGATAACTCGCCACGGCAGAATCTTCCCCGCGTTCACACTCCTCAAGCACGGCCTTGTCGTCCATGGTGGTAAAGGCTGTCTTCACTGCCACCCAGCCCCGGTGCATCGAGCCAACCATGGTGCCACCATCGGCGGGTTCGCCACCGCGCTGGCGAATGGCCTGCTCCAGTTCCGCCGCAGCGGCCGCACAGTTGCTGGCGCGCAGCGAAAGCAGATTTTTCAGATCTGCCGATTCGGCATGCTCCGCCGATGTGCGAAAGCCATATTCTCCGTCGCGGCTGGTTTCCAGCAGATCGTTGAGCACATCTACCACGTCGTCGTTGTCCATGGTCTCGCCATCCAAACGCTGGTTGCTGGCGCGCTCTCTGGCAGCACGGGCTGCATCGCGCGCCTCTGGCCATTCCAAAGGCGACGTGCCACGGTCGGTCAGCCAGCGATCCCGAAGCGTCGGCTCGACAGTTTCAAACGGACCTTCGTACAGGCCCACCGACTGCCACCCCAAGGCATACGCGGGGTGGTAGTCGTCATAGGTCCGGTTTTCAACAACGTAGGGCTCGTCGCGGTAGGCCTCGCGCCAGTACGCTTCCTCAGCCGTCGGGTTCACTGCTTCGGCAGCGGCTTTGCCCGCCAGCCCGCCCGCCACGGCGCCGACCACACCTCCAATGGCCGCGCCTACAGGACCGCCGAAAGCGCCGGTCGCAGCACCGGCAGCGGCGCCGCCGACTGCAGCACCAAGGCCGGTGCCTACAGGATGGGCGCCCGGTTCGTTGGTGATCGGGTCACGGTTTGCATCGTTGCGTTCAGACATGAAGAGCTCCTTGGTTGAATCAATGGAGCCATTCTGAGAGCCACTGCACGGCCCTTGGGTGCGGCTTGCGCGCGCCCCGATGTAGGACTGCTGCGCACACATCCCGCAAATGCATGCGCAGCGCTGCAGTATTCAAAATTGATAGCTGTTAACGCTTTACAGATAAGCGCTAGAGGCCATTTTCACTTGATTTTTTTGAATCCAGACCGAGCTCCTGGATCTTGCGCGTGATCGTATTGCGGCCTATGCCAAGTCGTTGCGCCGCCTCCATGCGCCTGCCGTGCGTGGCCTCCAGGGTGCTGGCAATGAGGCAGGATTCAAACCGCTGCGTCAGGTTGTCCCACACATCGTGCCGGCCCGCCGCGAGCAAGCTGCGCACTTCGCTCGCAAGGCCCTGCTCCCAAGCTGCTCTCGAAGCGGTCGGCCCATTTGCCGGTGCCACGGCAACATCGGCGAGCGCCACGGCTTCGGTTGGGGCGAGGTAAGGCGCGCTGCCGGACGCCGCAACTTCGGGCTCCATAGCAGCGCCGGGGAGCGCCAATGAGGCGTGAAATACCGCGTGCTGCGCAAGGGCGAGCGCCGCGCCTGCAGGAGACGCAGGGGTCTCATTCACCTCGGGCGGCAAATCCTGCGTAGAAATCACTTGCCCCGGCGCCATCACGGTCAGCCAATGGCAGACGTTCTCCAGTTGGCGCACGTTGCCCGGAAAAGCAAACTGCTCCAGGCGCTCCAGTGCTGCCTCGGAAATGCGCTTCGCCTCCACGCCCAACTGACGTGCGCTGACCTGCAGAAAGTGGCGCGTCAACATGGGAATGTCTTCCCGGCGCTCACGCAGCGCGGGCAAGCGCAGTCGAATCACGTTGAGCCGGTGGAACAGATCTTCGCGAAAGCCGCCCTCCTTGACACGTTGCTCCAGATTCTGGTGGGTCGCGGCAATCACGCGCACATGGGCTTTGACACAGCTGTGCCCGCCCACGCGATAGAACTGGCCGTCCGAGAGCACGCGCAGCAAACGCGTCTGCAAATCGAACGGCATGTCGCCGATTTCATCCAGAAACAGCGTGCCGCCCTCGGCCTGCTCGAAGCGCCCACGCCGCTGGGTCTGCGCCCCAGTGAAGGCGCCGCGCTCGTGGCCAAAGAGTTCGGATTCAAGCAGGTCCTTAGGAATGGCTGCCGTGTTGATGGCCACGAAGGGCCCTTGCGACACTGGCGAATGCTTGTGCAAGGCCCGCGCCACCAGCTCTTTGCCCGAGCCCGACTCGCCGGTGATCAGGACCGTGACCTGGCTTTGACTGAGCCGACCGATGGCGCGGAAAACGTCTTGCATGGCGGGCGCTTGCCCCAGCATTTCGGGCGCGATTTCGACGGCCTCCTGTGCAACGTCTTCGCGCTGGCTCTCCTGCACCGCGCGGCGAATCAACTCCACCGCCTTGGGCAGATCGAAGGGCTTGGGCAAATACTCGAAAGCACCGCGCTGGAACGCCGAGACAGCGCTGTCCAGATCGGAGTAGGCCGTCATGATGAGCACCGGCAGGCCAGGATGCAGCGCGTGCACTTTTTCCAGCAATTGCAAACCGGAGCCGCCAGGCATGCGGATGTCGCTGACCAGGACCTGTGGGCCCGGCTCGCTGCTGTCTCCCGAGGCAATGGCGGCCAAGGCATCGAGTACTTCGCGGGGATGGCTGAAGCTGCGCGTGCTCAGGCCCTCACGGGCCAAGGCCTTTTCAAGCACGAAGCGGATCGATGGGTCATCGTCTGCTATCCAGATCGGCTTCATAGACTTCCATTCCAAGGTTGCGGGCCGTCGTTCCTCAGGGCAGCGGAAGAAGAATGCGGAAATCCGTTCGTCCTGGAACGCTTTCGCATTCCACCAGGCCATGGTGCTGCTGCACGAACGTCTGCGCCAGCGTCAACCCCAAGCCCGAACCGCCCTCACGGCCCGACACCAGGGGATAGAAGATTCTGTCCAGAATGGCATCGGGCACACCAGGCCCGTTGTCAATGACATGCAATTCCAATGCCAGCTTATACCGCTGGCGACCAAAAGTGACCTGGCGCGCCACCCGGGTGCGCAGCGTGATGCAGGCGTCGCCTGCAAAAAAGCGCGGAGCCAGCGCCTGCGCAGCGTTTTGCACGATGTTGAGAAGCGCCTGGATCAGCTGCGCACGGTCGCCACGAAATTCTGGAATGGAAGTGTCGTAGTCGCGCCGAATCTCCAGACCCTGCGGGTGCTCCGCCAGCACCAAAGAGCGCACGCGCTCGCACACCTCGTGGATGTTGACGTCACCCACTTCGTGCGGGTGCCGGTGTGGCGCGAGCAAGCGATCCACGAGCGTCTGCAGCCGGTCTGCCTCGTGGACGATCACCTGGGTGTACTCACTAAGCTCGGCGCTTTGCAGTTCCAGCTCAAGCAACTGCGCCGCACCACGGATGCCGCCCAGTGGGTTTTTGATCTCGTGCGCCAAATTTCGGATCAGCTCCTTGTGCGCCTGGGATTGCTCGAGCAGCCGCTCTTCCCGGTCTTGCCGCACCTGCTGCTCCAGCGGCCAAAGTTCGACCACCAAGCTGCCGCGCAACTCCCCTACTGCCAGGTTGGCATGCACAGGTACGCCTTCTTGGTGCAGGCGACGCAGCACAGCCTCAAAGCGCAGGGCGGCAAAATCCTGGCTCTGCGTCCCCGCCAGCGCCGACTGGATCAGCCCAGGATCGGTGAAGTAGTGGCTGAAATCGCTGCCCAGCAAGCTGCGGCGCGAAAGCCCAAGCGCTTGTTCGAGTGCGGCGTTGGCGTATTGCACGCAGCCGTCTGCGCCAAGCACTGCCACCAACACCGAGAGTGCGTCAAACGCGCTGAACCGCCCGGCGCTGCGGCGCGCGGACGCGCGTTCGGCCTCCACGCTCTAGCGCGCCGGAGGAAGCCGTTCGATCTCGCGCTGAATACCGGCGACGTCGTTCTCAGCGCGGCTCAGCGCAGCCTTCAGATCGGCAGTGCGCTCCATGTATTTCTGCGGATTGCGCAAGTCGAGTGCATTGCGCTGAGGCGCCCCACCGTTGTATTCCTGCTTGATTTCGGCCAGACGCGCCTCGGCCTTTTTCAATTCGGACTGAAGAATGGCACGGGCATCGGCGTCCCGTGCCTTCTGGTCGTTGGCATCCACACGCGGCGCCGAGGGCGGAGAGCTCGCCGCGGCTTTGGGCGCGGCACCCGAGCCCGAACTTGGAGCGGTGGCCGGCCGGGTTCCCTCCACTACGGTGACGTTGCCGCCTTCCACCACCTTGCAACCGCGCTCTTTGGCGACGCTGGCGTTGTTGGTGTATTCGTTGCCGCAACGGTAGATGCGGTCTTGCGCAAATGCCGTGGACATCGCTGCGCCCAGGCCAAGTGCACAGGAGCAGGTAAAGACTAAAAGTTTTTTCATAATCGTTTGGCGACACATGGGGTCTCGCCCTCGCGCCAGTATCGCCCAAACATCCGTGCTCTTCAATGCGCCTGTAGCGCCCATGCACAACAAGCGTGCGCCGCAGGCCGCCTTGTCGCCTGCAAAAAAAGGCGCATTGAGCGCCTCTCTTTGCCAAGCTCGGGGCCGGCACCCGCTTACAGCGAGTAGTACATGTCGAATTCAACCGGGTGCACTGCCTGGCGAAAGCGCGTGACCTCGCCCATTTTGAGTTCGATGTAGGCATCCACCATGGCGTCGCTGAAAACTCCGCCCTTGGTAAGGAAGGCGCGATCGGCGTCCAGCGCTTCCAGCGCCTGATCCAGGCTGTGGCACACCGTAGGCACCAGTTTGTCTTCTTCTGGGGGAAGATGGTAGAGGTCCTTGGTGGCAGCTTCGCCTGGATGAATCTTGTTCTCCACCCCATCAAGCCCGGCCATCAGCAAGGCGGCAAAACCCAGGTATGGGTTCATCAGTGGATCGGGGAAGCGTGCTTCCACACGGCGGCCCTTGGGGTTCGCCACGTAAGGAATGCGAATCGAAGCAGAACGATTCTTGGCCGAATAAGCCAGTTTCACTGGCGCTTCAAAGTGCGGCACCAGTCGCTTGTAGCTGTTGGTACCCGGATTGGTGATGGCGTTCAAGGCGCGTGCGTGCTTGATGATGCCGCCAACGTAGTACAACGCAAAGTCAGAGAGTCCGGCGTAACCGTCCCCGGCGAACAGGTTCTTTCCGTCCTTCCAGACGGACTGATGCACGTGCATGCCAGAACCGTTGTCGCCAGCGTAAGGCTTGGGCATGAAGGTAGCAGTCTTGCCGTAGGCGTTGGCAACGTTGTGGACCACGTATTTTTGCAGTTGGGTCCAATCGGCGCGCTCGACCAGCGTGCTGAAACGTGTGCCAATCTCATTCTGCCCCGCGCCGGCCACTTCGTGGTGGAACACTTCGACCGGAATACCGAGCGATTCGAGAATCAAAGACATCTCAGCACGCATGTCGTGCGTGCTGTCGACCGGAGGCACGGGAAAGTAGCCGCCCTTCACCGTGGGACGGTGGCCCCGGTTGCCGCCTTCGAGCTTGGTGCCAGTGTTCCAGGGCGCTTCGTACTCATCGATCTCCACGAAGACGTTGCCCGGTTCGTTGCTCCAGCGCACGCCATCAAAAATGAAAAACTCAGGCTCGGGACCAAAAAAGGCGGTATCGCCCAAGCCTGATGCCTTGAGGTACGCCTCTGCACGCTTGGCGATCGAGCGCGGATCGCGATCGTAGGCCTTGCCATCGCTGGGCTCGATAACGTCGCAGGTCATGACCAGCGTGGTTTCTTCAAAGAACGGATCGATGTTCGCGGTGTTGGGGTCGGGGATCAACTGCATGTCCGACGCCTCGATTCCCTTCCAGCCAGCAATGGAAGAGCCGTCAAACGCGTGG
Source organism: Giesbergeria sp. (assembly GCA_034674825.1). GTDB lineage: Bacteria > Pseudomonadota > Gammaproteobacteria > Burkholderiales > Burkholderiaceae_C > Simplicispira. The sequence goes on along the minus strand of JAUCDU010000111.1, from coordinate 1,424 downwards.
CCCGATGCGAATTTGTCTTCATCAAAATGCGACACCGGAACCGTGGTGTGGTGCTGTTTACCGCGGGTGTCGGTGAATCGGAAGTCGACGAATTTCACTTCGTTTTCTTTCACCATCTTCATTACGTCTGCAACGGTCTTGGCCATCCGGATCTCCTGGGTACATCGGGGTTGAGTAAGAATCTTGGAAAAGAAAAGCAGTTTGTGTGCCAGTGTCGCTGCGGATTGTCGCGAACCGTAGCCCACGCCTGACGACTTGCGACTCCTCGTTTTGGTGCACTTGCCACCAGAATGCATGGATCACCCAATTTTCACCATTTTGGGGCATGACATCGCTCTAAATTGGTGCAATTTCCAAAGCAACGTCTCCCGGACACGGACTGAAGATGCGCTGGCCCAGCAGAATTTCCCCACCACCGACCATCAGGCCAGACTGCAGCGTCATGTTGATGCGGCACTCGAAGACACCGGCGGTCCAGGCAAGTTTGGCGGGGGTGACGGCGCATCGCGATAGCTTTTGAGGGCTGCCAAGCAATAGTGCGTAAACCACAGAGACGAAAAAGCAAACACCAAGGTGTAAATCCAGATACCCACCGGAATGAGCACAAAAAATGCCGCCGCAAACACCAGACCCGAAGCCCACACAATGGCAGGCGCAGCGCCAAGGTAGCCGGTGATGAGGCCAATCGTCAACAGCGCTGCGCGGTGGCGCTTCAAAATAAGCAAACGCTCGGCGCGATCCGCATGCTCTGCGAGCGCATCAAATGCCATAACGCGATAGGCCAGCCATCCCCAGATCAACGGCGGCAACACCAGCACCAGAGGAGGAATCAGCCACAGCGGCATGGAAGCGAACAAGGCCAGGAGGGCCAAGACCATAGAGCCCATCGACCAGATCACGCTATTCAAAAAGGAAGCTCCTTTTCGGCGCTCAAGCTCAGGAACACGGCGTTGCGCGACCAAGCCGACCAGAGCCGGTGTCATCATGGTCGCCACCACCAGCAGCGACAGCACCACCACCACCGGAACGACGACCGCCAACACAACCAATGGCGCCAACACAGACGGCAGATTCCCCGCGCCCCAAGAGCTCAGCCAGCTCCAAAAGCTGCCCATCAGCCCTGAAGAATTGATCCATTGCGCCACGATCGCCACTGCAGAATCCCAGAAAAAATGGCCCAACAGCAAGGCCCCGAGCCCCATGAACAGCAGCGGTAAAACCGAAAGCAAGAGCACACGTGGCAGCACGCAATACGCCATTGCGCGCCAGAATGAATCCATCAATAGTGGCATGGCAATAAGCATACTCGCAGGTGCGGTGCCTTCACCCAAGAAAAAAGCCGCCAGACTTGCGACGGGCGGCTTTCAAGCAAACTGGCGGAGTGGACGGGACTCGAACCCGCGACCCCCGGCGTGACAGGCCGG
>JAUCDU010000110.1:0-8064 GCA_034674825.1 Giesbergeria sp. | reverse complement strand
GCGACCTTCTTGCCGGCCAGGTCGTTGTACGACTGGATGGCCTTGTTGTTCGCCTTGACCAAGACCCCGGCCTGCGAGGTGTAGTAAGGGCCGGCGAACGCAATTTTCTCGGCGCGGGCGGGGGTGATGGAGTAGGTGGCGAGCACCATGTCCACCTGGTCGTTGATAAGCACCTGTTCGCGCGTGGAAGAAGTCACCTGTGTGAACTTGTATTTGGACCCATCGCCCAGGATGTAGCGCGTGAGGAGTTGGGCCAGACCGGCGTCGAAGCCGCGCATCTTGCCGTCCTTCTCATTCAGCAGCGAGAACAGATTCGAGGTTTGCGTGCCGCCCAGACGCAGCGTGCCGGCCTGCTTGATCTTGCTGGCCCAGGTGCTTGACGCAATGGTGGCAGCGTCGGCGACGGGGCCCTGCGCAACCAGCGCATCAAACTCCGCAGTGTTGATGGGCGTGCCCTGTGCAAAAAGCGGCCCGCCGGAAACAATTGCCAGTGCCACCGCGGTGGATTTCAGAATGGATTGGATGGACATGCATTCCCCTTGGATGGTGTGTGACGCAAACCAATATATCGCAGTTGTGCAATGCGAGCGCTGCTCGTGCGGTCTGTCCACCGTTGCCTATGCAATGCAGGCATGCGGCGGTTGATGGGCGCCGCAAAAACGTCACCGTCATACGACTGCCACGCTCTTGGCAAGACCACGCAGCTGGTAGTTGCCGCACGAACCCGCGGGCCTTCGCGTGGCGCTACCAATGGGCCTGCGCTGCAAGCCCAGCAGCCTGGTACGCCTACGGCCGGCACTGACTTGCTCTTTGCCATTAAAGTCTGAGTCAAGCGCCCCAGGGGAGGGAAGCACGAACCGGAAAATTCAGCGGGAGATGTCTGGGACACCGCCGCTGAGACAACCAGCGCTCACACCCCTTGGGTACCGAGACCTTCAGGCTCTGGCCTTTCGGGCATCAGCCTCAGTTTTTTAACATGCCATCGTTCGAAATCATCGGCGCAGTCGTTCTGGGAGGTCTCTTCTGGCTATGGTTCGAAAGCACCCGTGTCCGCGAGATCGCCGTGGCGCGTGCTCGCAGCCAATGTCATGTCAATGAGGTGCAATTTCTTGACGACACTGTCGCGCTCGCCACGATCAAGCTGGCACGAGACGAAGACGGCCACGTCGCACTCAGACGTACCTACACTTTTGAGTACAGCGACACTGGCAACAATCGACAGCCTGGCAACATCGTCATGCTTGGACGGGTCGTTCAGCACCTGAATTTCAGCCCGCAACTGGCTGGCGCGGACATCACCTTGCATTGAATACATGGGTAGGTGACGCATCCCGGACGATTGCCTAAGTCCTGGCCAGTGTCCGTTGTTCATGGCCTTTCAAGGCAAAGACCATTCACGCTCTTGGCGAGATTGCGCAGCTTGTAGCTGCGGCACGGCCCCTCGGGCCTTCACTTGGCTGCGCCAAATGAGCCTGCGCTGCAAGCCCAGAAACCTGGCGCGCCTGCGGCGTCGGCGCTGCGCACCGCAGCAGCGCCACCGTCATTCGACGGTGACGCTTTTGGCCAGTCGAAGTCGGTTGTGCCATCACCAACTTTGCTGCGCAAAGTAAGTGATGTCCAAGCCGCGCAATCTCAGCCCGTTCGGGCTCGGCGCTTCGCGCCAGCCAAGAGCGTGACGGTCATTCGACTGTCACGCTCTTGGCGAGATTGCGCGGCTTGTCCACATCCGTCCCCAGCGCGCAGGCCGTGTGGTACGCCAGCAGCTGCAGTGGCACCACGTGCAGGATGGGGCTGAGTGCGCCGTAGTGCTCGGGCATGCGGATGACGTGGATGCCCTCTTCGTTGGCAATGCGCGTGTCTGCGTCGGCCAGCACGTACAGCACGCCGCCGCGCGCGCGCACTTCCTGCATGTTGCTTTTGAGTTTTTCCAGCAGCGCGTCGTTGGGCGCGACGGTGACCACCGGCATGCTGCTGGTGACCAGCGCCAGCGGGCCGTGTTTGAGTTCGCCGGCCGGGTAGGCCTCGGCGTGGATGTAGCTGATTTCCTTGAGTTTGAGCGCGCCTTCCAGTGCGATCGGGAAATGCAGGCCACGGCCCAGGAACAGCGCATTGGGCATGCGTGTGAATTCTTCGGCCCAGGCGATGATTTGCGGCTCCAGCGCCAGGACCGCCTGCAGGGCGACCGGCAGGTGGCGCATGGCCTTCAGGTAGTCGGCCTCTTGCTCGGGCGTGAGGCGCCCCTTGGACTGTGCCAGCGCAAGGGTGAGCAGGAACAAACCGGCCAGTTGGGTGGTGAAGGCCTTGGTGCTGGCTACGCCAATCTCGACGCCGGCGCGCGTTACGTAGGCCAGTTTGCACTCACGCACCATGGCACTGGTGGCGACGTTGCAGATGGTCAGCGTGTGCTCCATGCCTAGAGACTGCGCATGGCGCAGGGCGGCAAGCGTGTCGGCGGTTTCACCCGACTGGCTGATGGTGACAACCAGGGTGCGCGGGTCGGGAACGCTTTGCCGATAGCGGTATTCGCTGGCGACCTCCACCTGGGTCGGAATGCCGGCGATGTCTTCCAGCCAGTAGCGCGCCGTGCAACCGCTGTAGTAGCTGGTGCCGCAGGCCAGGATGAGCACGCGGTCGATTTGCTCGAACACGCGCCAGGCGGCTGCGCCCGGGCCGTCGAACAGCTCGGGGACGATGCCAAGCACGCCATCGAGCGTGTCGGCAATGGCCTGCGGCTGCTCGAAGATTTCCTTTTGCATGTAATGCCGGTACGGGCCGAGCTCGGCCGCGCCGCTGTGGGCCTGCACGGTGCGCACGGGGCGCTCTTCCTGGCTGAGCGGCTTGCCACTCTTGCCCACGATCCAGTAGCGGCCGCGCTGCAGGTCGGCGATGTCGCCTTCTTCCAGATAGAGGATCTGGTCGGTCACGCCGGCCAGTGCCATGGCATCGCTGGCCAGAAAATGCGCCTCGCCAGCTGCGCCCACGCCCAGCACCAGGGGCGAGCCGGCGCGGGCGCCGACCACGCGGTGCGGTTCGTCCTTGTGCATCGCGGCAATGGCGTAGGCGCCGTGCAGCTCGGCAATGCTGGCCTGCACCGCAGCAAACAGGTCGCCGCTGTAGTGGTGGTCGATCAGGTGGGCGATGACTTCGGTGTCGGTCTGGCTGACAAACACGTAGCCGCGCGCCTTCAGGCGCTCGCGCAGCGCCTCGTAGTTTTCAATGATGCCGTTGTGCACCACGGCGACGCGGCCGGGCTGCGTGGCGGCGTCGGGCGCGCTGCCGTGGCTGAAATGCGGGTGCGCGTTGTGCACTGCCGGCGCCCCGTGCGTGGCCCAGCGCGTGTGGGCGATGCCGGTGGCGGCTGCGATGTGCTCGGTCTGCACCTGTTCCAGCAGCTCGGCCACGCGTTCGGTGCTGCGGGCGCGCACCAGGCCGCCCGCCTGTTTCGGGTCGAGACTGGCGGCGTGCACTGCCACGCCGCAAGAGTCGTAACCCCGGTATTCGAGCCGCTGCAAGCCCTGCACCAGGGTGGGAACGATGTCATGAAGCGCGACTGCGCCGACGATGCCGCACATAGAGAACCTTTGTTGTTGAAACCGAAGTGGGACATGCTAGGCCGGCAGCAATGAAATAGGCATGCAATATTTGAGCGAATTTCTACCATTAAATTCATATTTCAGAAATACTGAAAGATTCATTCATAATTGTCACTAATATGGAATCTATAGCATTGGATGCGGTCGACATTGCCGTGCTGCAGCGGCTGCAGCACGACGCCAGCCCCACCAACCAGGAGCTGGCCGAGGCCGTCGGTATCTCGCCGCCGACCTGTTTGCGCCGTGTGCGGCGCATGCGCGAGGCGGGTTTGATCGCAGGGCAGGTGGCTTTGCTGCAGCCCGACCTGCTGGCGCAGACGCTGGGGCATGGCCTGCACGCGATTGCCGAAATCCTGCTCGACCGCCAGACCGCAGAGGCGCAAGACGCTTTTGAAGCGCGGGCTGTCGCCGAGCCCTGTGTGGCGCAATGCTGGCGCATGGCATCGGGCGCAGACTTCGTGCTGGTGCTGCAGGTGCGCGACATGCCGCACTATCTGGAGCTGGCCGCACGCCTGTTCACACAGGATGCAAACGTGCGCAATGTCAAACTCCACTTCGCGACCAAGCGTGCAAAATTCGAGACAAAACTGCCGCTAGGGCACGCGCAGTAAGCGCAAATAGCTACGAAAAATGAAGTTCGCGCGAGGGACTGTCCGACTTGCACGGGCATTCGCTTGGCGTAGAGTGCAAGCTATTGCCATCCCCCAACCCCGGAGTCCTGCCGAATGGAATTCAAGGATTACTACGAGACGCTGGGCGTAGACAAAAGCGCCACGCAGGAAGAGATCAAAAAATCCTACCGCAAGCTGGCACGCAAGTACCACCCCGACGTGAGCAAGGAAGCGGACGCTGCCGCCAAGATGGCGCAGTTGAACGAGGCCAACACGGTGCTCTCCGACCCAGAGAAACGCGCCGCCTACGACGCCGTCAGCGCCCAGGCCGCTGCGCAGGGCGCGCGTGGCGGCGCCGAGTTCCGGCCGCCACCGGGTTGGGACACGGGCTTTGAATTTTCCGGTAGCCCCTTCGAGGGTGGCGGCGCTGGCGGTGGCGACTACAGCGATTTTTTCGAGCAGCTCTTTGGCCAGGCGGCGCGCCAGCGCGGCGGCGCCGGCCGACCGGGCGCGGGCGGTGGTCATGCCAACCTGCGCGGCGGCGACCACCACGCGAAGATCGAGCTTGATCTGCTCGACGCTTACCAGGGCGGCACACGCACGCTGTCGCTGCGCGCCGCGCGCCCCGGCCCGGACGGGCGCATGGTGAGCGAGGAGCGCAACCTCGAAGTCAAGATTCCAAAAGGCGTGCGCGAAGGCCAGCTCATTCGCCTCGCCGGTCAGGGCGGGCCAGGCCTGGGCGACGCGCCTGCGGGCGACCTGTTCCTCGAAGTGCACTTCCGGCCCGAAGCGCGCTGGCGCAGCGTGGACCGCGACGTGTACCAGCCGCTGCCGCTCGCGCCCTGGGAAGCGGCGCTGGGCGCCAGTGTGGAAGTCGACACCCCCAGCGGCACGGTCGAAGTGACGGTGCCGGCGCGCTCCACCGCCGGGCGCAAGCTGCGGCTCAAGGGCCGCGGCATTCCTTCGGCCACGCCGGGCGATCTGTACCTGGAAGTGGCCATTGCCCTGCCCCCGGCCGACAGCGATGCCGCGCGCGCTGCCTGGACTGCCTTGGGCAAAGCCTTTCCCACCTTCAATCCGCGCGAGGGAGCCTGAGCCATGCCCCATGCCTTTCACCTGCCGGCCCAGATGGGCGAACTGCTGGGCGACGACAGCCTGACACTCGAAGAACTGGCGCGCGCCTGCCGCCGCGCACCCGAATGGGTCAGCGAGCATGTTGAAGCCGGTGTCATTGAGCCCCAGCCCGCCGACAGCGCCAGCGTCAGCGGTGGCTTTGTCACCTGGCGCTTTGCCAGCACCACCTTGGTCCGCGCGCGCCGCGTGGCGGAGCTGGAGGCCTGCTTTGATGCCGACCCGAATCTGGCCGCGCTTACCGTGGACCTGATGGAAGAAGTGGTCGAACTGCGCCGCCAGCTAAGCCAGCTGCGCCCTGGCGGCCCGATCGCATGACGGCCGGCCCCAGCGCCGCGCCAAAGCAGCGCCGCGCCCGCTCGCGCGAGCACACCTACCGCAGCATTTACCCGCTGCGCGTCATCGGCATGGGGCTGGGCTTCTGGGTGATCTGCAGCGTGCTGATTCAGACCGGCGAACTGGCCCGTTTTGGCTGGGTGGCGCTGCTGACCTGCGTGCTCTGGCCGCATCTGGCCTACCTGCATGCGCGCACCAGCCGCGACCCCTACCGCGCCGAAATCCGCAACCTGCTGGTGGACTCGGCCATCGTCGGACTGTGGATTCCGCTGATGCACTTCAACCTGCTGCCGTGCGTGGTGCTGGCAGTCGTCACGACGCACGACAAGTTCAGTACCGGCATCAAGCGGCTGTGGCTGTATTCGCTTCCGGGCATGGCCGGCATGGCGCTTTTGGGCACCTGGTTGCTGCGCCCAGAGCCAGTGCTGGCGAGTTCGCTCGCGGTCATCATCGCGACGCTGCCGGTGATTGCGCTGCACAGCCTGGCGGTCGGGTTTGCCAGCTACCGCTTGATTCGCACCGTGGCCAGCCAAAACCTGCAGCTCAAGGAAATGCGCCAGCGCGATGCGCAAACCGGCCTGTTTGCCCGCGCCCATTGGCAGGAGCAGGCCCAGGCGGTGCTTGAAGGCGCGCGCAGCAGCGACCGGCCGGCGTGGTTGCTGATGATCGACATCGACCATTTCAAGCCGATCAACGACGTGCATGGCCACACCGTGGGCGACGAAGCGATTCGGGTGGTGGGCGAAGCGATCCGCGAGTCGGTGCGTGACGGCGATTGTGCGGGGCGTTACGGCGGCGACGAATTTGCCGTGGTCTGCGCCAACACCGACGAGGCACAAGCCGATGTGATCGCACGGCGCATTCGCGAACGCATTGAGGCGCTGCGCCTGGTCGGTCTGCCCGAACTGCGTCTGACCTGCAGCATCGGCATGGCGCAGGCGAACCGCAAGCACATCACGCTGCGCGACTGGCTGAATGCGGCCGACGCCGCGCTGTACCGCGCCAAGAACGAAGGCCGCAACCAGGTGGCCAGTCAATTCATGGAGCTGCCGGCCGCTTGAGCACTGCGGCTTGGCCCGACGCAAATTTCGATACTTTTAGGCCCCCAGCGCTTACTGTTAAAGCGCTAAAAGCTATTTAAAAAATAGCAGTTGCGCTCAACCGGGCCACTGCAGGGTGATCGTGCAGCCCTGGGCCGGCGCCGCCTGCGCCGCGACGCTGCCACCGTGCCGCGCAGCAATCGCGGCCACCAGCGCCAGGCCGGCGCCGACGCCCTCGAATGCGCGTTCCGGGTGCATGCGCTGGAACAGGCCAAACAGGCCTTGCGATTGCGCCATGTCGAAACCGGCACCGTTGTCTTCCACGATCAGGGTGCACAGCCCCGCTGCGTCGCGGGCGCCGGAGACGGCGATGCGTGCAAGCGGCGACGCTTGCGTGAATTTCACGGCGTTCGCCAGCAACTCCTTGAGCAGCAGACGCAGCTGCTCGGCGTCGGCCTGCAGCTCGGGCAACTGTGGCGAGACCACCCATTCAATCTGGCGCCCCTGCACACTGCCGGCGAGCGGTTCCACCAGTTGCGCAACCATGCGCTGCAGGTCCACGGTTTCAATGCGCAGCGGCGCCACCTGAACGCGCGAGAGCGCCAGCAAGCCTTCGAGCATGCGCGTCATGCGTTGGCCGGCCTGCTCCATGGTGCCGAGAAATTCCAGCGCTTCTTCGCGCTCAAGCGTGGGCAGCGCTGCCGGCTCAAGGATTTCGCGCAGCAACGGTGCAAAGGCCGTGATGTGGCGCAGCGGCGCGCGCAGGTCGTGCGAGCAGGCGCGCAGCAAATCCTGGTGCGCGGCGCGCAAGCGCAGCAGTTCCGCTTCCGGTGTGGGCGCGCTGGGCATCGGGTTGCCAAGAATTTCGGGTGCGCTGCTGACCATGCTCACACTCCTTGCCTGCATTTTTTCGGTCGCTCAATGACATGAAAGCAGCTCGCAAGCGGCGATACCCCGAATCGAGCGCACAGGCGGTTCAGGGCGCTGGGCGTTTGGCGGGCCGCTTCCAAGCTTCTACTTGAATCTGTTTGCCACGCGCCACGGCCAATGCACCCGGCGCCACGTTCTTCGAGATTGTCGAGCCACCCCCCACCGTCGCACCTGTCCCGACCGTGACAGGTGCGACGAGCACACAGTTGCTGCCGATGTGCGCGTCGGCCTCGATCACCGTGCGGTGTTTGTTCGCACCATCATAGTTCGCGGTGATGCTGCCGGCACCATAGTTCACACGCTCGCCCACGCTGGCATCGCCCAGATAGGCCAGGTGGTTGGCCTTGGCGCCGTCGGCCAACTGGCTGTTCTTCACTTCGACGAAGTTGACTATGTGCACGTCGCGCCCGAGCTGCGCGCCGG